>JASLCK010000209.1 GCA_030151865.1 Rhodospirillaceae bacterium
TCCGCCTCGCGGTCGGGATAGCCCACGTCGATCTGCATCAGGAAACGATCCAACTGGGCTTCCGGCAAGGGATAGGTGCCTTCCTGTTCCAGCGGGTTTTGGGTCGCCAGGACGTGGAAGGGGGCGGGCAGGTCGTGGTAATGCCCGGCGATGCTGACCCGGCGTTCCTGCATGGCCTGCAACAGGGCCGACTGGGTGCGCGGGCTGGCGCGGTTGATTTCGTCGGCCATCAGCAACTGACAGAACACCGGGCCTTGGATGAAGCGGAAATTGCGCGATCCGTCTTCGGCGTTTTCCAGGACTTCCGAGCCCAGGATATCGGCGGGCATCAGATCGGGGGTGAACTGAACCCGCTTGTCGTCCAGGCCGAACACCACGCCCAGGGTTTGCACCAGACGGGTCTTGGCCAGACCGGGCAGGCCGATCAACAGGGCGTGACCGCCCGACAGCAGCGTGATAATTGTTTCATCAACAACTTTGGTCTGCCCAAAAATCACCCGTCCAATGACGTCGCGGACTTCCGCCAATTGGGTATTGAGACGCTCGGCCTCGGCCACCACTTTAGAAGAAGGGGCCGACGACGCCGACACGCTGGAAGATGATCCGGGGGTGTTTGTGGTCACGAGGGGCGCTCCAAGAAACGCGTAAGGCGAGATGACGAAGGTATGACTGGCGAACAGGCGACAGGTATTTCCCGAACGGCTTCACCCAGACCCCGCGTCAATTGCGGGTTGATGGATATGCGGATCGCCCGGGACGGCAAGTGGTTTTACCATGGCACTCCGATTCCCCGCAAAGAGATGGTGTGTCTGTTCGCGTCGATGATGTCGCGCCGGGCAGACGGCACCTATTGGCTGACGTCTGCGGTCGAGGAAGCGCAGATCGAGGTCGAGGACGTTCCTTTTCTGGCGGTCGAGCTGTTTGTATGCGGATCGGGCCGCGATATGTGTTTCAGCTTTCGCACCAATGTGGACGAAATGGTAACATTGGATGACGCCCATGGCTTGCGCGTTGATATGGATAATGGCGGCACCCCGCCTTACGTCATGGTCCGCGACGGGTTGGAGGCGCGCCTGACCCGATCAGTCTATTACGAACTGGTGGCCCTGGGGGTGGAAGAACAGATCGGCGGCGAAACTCTTTATGGGGTCTGGAGCAAGGGAACCTTTTTCCCGCTGGGCCGGTTCGAGGAATTGGTGTGACGCACTCTTTGCTTTTCAACGCTATTGCCGAGGCTTTGGCCTCTGGCCCGCGCCGGTCGGACCGGTCCGATGTCAATACCGCCCGCATCCTGGCCCGCGATCTGGCCGCCGATCCCGATGATGTGCCGCCGCCCCAACCGGTCAAGCCGCTGGTGCCTGCCGCCGTTTTGGTGCCGCTGGTGCTGCGTGACGATGGGCTGACGGTGCTTTTGACGCAGCGCACCGCCCATCTGGCCCATCATGCCGGGCAGATCAGCTTTCCCGGCGGACGCATGGAAGACGGCGACGCCAGCCCCGAAGACACCGCCTTGCGCGAAACCGCCGAGGAAATCGGCCTGTCCCCCGACCGCGTGCACATCGTCGGGCGGCTGGATGATTATGTGACCGTCACCCATTTCCGCGTTACCCCGGTGGTGGGGCTGATCCAGCCGGGGTTCGATCTGACCTTGGATGCCTTCGAAGTCGCCGACGCCTTCGAGGTGCCGCTATCGTTTCTGATCAATCCGGCCAATCATCAGCGCCATCATCGCCAGACCCCCGATGGGCTGAAACGCTATTTTTACGCCATCCCCTATCAGGAACGCTATATTTGGGGCGCGACAGCGGGCATGCTGGTCAATCTGTCCGACGTGCTGCGCGCTTCTGCCCATTTCGCGGCGCTGACCAACGGCCTGTCGGCATAAAGGGAAAAAAGGGGATCGGGGGGAATGATCCGGGTTCTGATCGATTTTGGCCTGCCGATTTGCCTGCCTGCTCTGCTGTGGGCCTTGTGGCTGATCCGCCGTCAGGCCCATGCCCGCGCCAAGGGGCTGCCGGTGCCGGCCTGGACCACCGTACCCTGGCTGTGGCTTTTGGTGGCGGGCGGCGCGTTGGCTCTGGTCTTGACCCTGGGGGGCGCCTTGTTGGACGATCACGCTACCGGCCAATATCAGCCCGCCCGTCTGGATGCCCAGGGCAAGCTGGTGCCCGGCCAAATCAAGTAAGTCCGCTCTCCGATGAAATTTCTTTTTCCCTTTCGGATGCGGTCGGCACGGCAATCTTCCGCCGACATGACCGCGACCATCGACCCTTCCGCCGCCGCCAATCCGGCGGGCAGCGTGCCTGCCCATAAGCCTTACGAGCCTATGGGGCAGTTGCCGCCGCAGCCTTGGATGCTGGCTCCGGAAACCAAAACCGTCATTGCGGCCCTGACCGCCCAGGGGGCCGATGTCCGCTTTGTCGGCGGCTGCGTGCGCGACGCGGTGTTGCAGCGGCCCATCAATGATATCGACATCGCCACCCACGAGCCGCCGGAACGGGTGATGGAACTGTTGGAGTTGGCGGGGATCCGCGCCATTCCCACCGGTATCGCCCATGGCACCGTGACCGCCGTGGTGGGTAAGGCGCATTTCGAGATCACCACCTTGCGGTCCGATGTGGAAAGCTTTGGCCGTCACGCCCGCGTCGAATTCACCGATGACTGGACCGAAGACGCGGCGCGGCGCGATTTTACCATCAACGCCATGTTCTGCCGCCCCGATGGGGCCATCTTCGATCCCTTCGACGGCCTGTCCGATCTGGGGGCGGGCCGCGTGCGTTTCGTCGGCGATCCCATGCAGCGCATCGATGAAGATGTGCTGAGATTGCTGCGCTTTTTCCGCTTTCAGGCCCATTACGGGCGCCCGCCCGCCGATCCCCGGGCGCTGGCGGCCTGCCGCGCCCAGGCCCACAAACTGCCGACCCTGTCGGGTGAGCGGGTGTGCGGTGAATTGTTCAAGCTGCTGCAGGCCCCCGACCCGGCGGGTGCGGTGCTGCTGATGCAGGGGCACAGAGTACTCGACGTCCTGCTGCCCGAAGCCCTCAACATCAATCGCCTGCGCATGTTGGCCTTTCTGGAAAACCGCGGTGTGGTGCATGGCGGGGTGAGACCTGATTCGCTGCGCCGTTTGGCGGCGGTCCTGACGGTGGACAAGGCCGGGGCCGACGCCGTGGCGGAACGGCTGCGCCTGTCCAATG
Organism: Rhodospirillaceae bacterium; assembly: GCA_030151865.1. Lineage (GTDB taxonomy): Bacteria > Pseudomonadota > Alphaproteobacteria > Rhodospirillales > Magnetospirillaceae > JASLCK01. The sequence goes on from JASLCK010000209.1 coordinate 3,198, forward strand.
CGCAAAAGATCCGGCTGGCACAACTGGCCGCCCCCGAACACCGGCCTGATGCCGCCATGGGCGAGCAGGCGGCCCGGCGCATGCTGCATCATCTGGGGCGCGAGCAGTTTTGCGATCTGGTGCTGTTGGCCTGGGCGGGACGGCGCGCCCTGGAAAACCGTCCCTCGGCGGCCGAGAGCGACGGTTGGCGGGCCTTGCTGGCCCTGGCTGAACAATGGGTGCCGGTAGATTTTCCCATCAAGGGGCAGGATCTCAAGGATTTGGGCGTTCCCCACGGCCCGGCCATCGGCAGCTTGTTGAAGG
>JASLCK010000210.1 GCA_030151865.1 Rhodospirillaceae bacterium
GTCACCACCCATCCCGCCCATGGCCTGTCCTGGCTTTTGGATTTGTGGGCCAGCGTCATTCGCCCCGCCGTGCCCAACGCCCGGCTGTTGCTGGTGTCGTCGGTTCTGGCCAAGGCTGTCGATGGCGATGATGTGCCCGAGGAATTGCAGGCCGTCGCCGCCAAGGCGGTTGCCGCCGCCCCCCACGGGGTGGAAATCACCCGGCCCCGCCATGACGGCGGCATGGCCGAGATTTACCGTAAGGCCCGCGTCCATCTTTATCCCGGCCATGCCGAGGATATGGCCTGCTGGACCCTGGCGGAAAGCCAAGCCTGCGGATTGCCCGCCGTGGCGCGCGGTCTGGGCGCGGTGCGCGAACGCATCAAGGATGGTCAGACCGGCCAGGTGGTGCCCGACGAAGCCGCCTTCGCCAATGTGGCGATCCAGCTTTTGACCAACGACGACTTCTTTTGGGGGATGAGCCGCGACTCCCGCTTGCTGCAACGCGAGCGCAGTTGGGATGTGGCCGCCGCCGATTTCGATACTCTTTTCAAGGCAAGCCAACAGCCATGACCCGCATTCTGCAAGCAATCGCCGGTGCCCATTACGGCGGAGCCGAGCGTTTCTTCGAGCGGATGATCCCCGCTTTGACCCGCGCCGGGGTGGATCAGCGGGTTTTGATCCGCAAGGATCAGCGCCGCTTTGACCTTTTGCAGGCGGCGGGCGTCGAGGACGTGCATCAACTGCGCTTCGGCGGTCGCTTCGATTTTCTGACGCCGGCCGCGTTTCGCCGCCATGCCGCACAGTTCCGCCCTGATATCGTGTTCACCTGGATGAGCCGGGCCAGCAAGATGGCCCCGGTCAGCCCGCAGGGTGACGGACGCTTCGTCAAGGTGGCGCGCCTGGGCGGCTATTACGATCTGAAATATTACCAGGGCTTCGACTATCTGGTGGGCGATACCCAAAGCATCGTCGATTATCTGGTCGGCCAGGGCTGGGACAAGGACCGCGCCGTCTATCTGCCCAATTTCGTCAGCGACAACCAGGGCAAGGCCCTGGCCCGGCGCGATTTCTATATCCCTGAAACGGCTCCGGTGCTGCTGTCGCTGGGACGGCTGCACACCAACAAGGCGTTCGACGTGCTGTTGAAGGCCCTGGTCCAGGTGCCCAGCGCCTATCTTCTGCTGGCGGGCGAAGGCCCCGAGCGTGAAGCCTTGGAAGCCCTGGCCACCAAGCTGGGCATCAAGCCCCGCGTGCGGTTTCTGGGCTGGCGCGACGATACCGCCAATCTATTCGCCACCGCCGATATCTTCGTCCATCCGGCCCGGCACGAGCCCTTGGGCAATGTCATCATCGAAGCCTGGGCCCAGGCCATGCCGGTGATCTGCACCGCCAGCCAGGGGCCGGCGGTTCTGGTCAAGCATGGGGAAACCGGGTTGCTGTCGCCGGTCGATGACGCCGACGCCCTGGCCGCCAACCTGATCCATGCCCTGAACAATCCCGACCAGTGCCGCGCCATGGCCTCGGCCGGCCGCGCCGTTTACGAACAGGACTATACCGAGGAGGCAGTGGTGGCGAAGTACAAGGCCTTCTTTGACCGGATTACCGCCTGATGTGCGGCATAGCCGGACTGCTGACCGCAACCGGCGCCCCCGCCGATCCGGCGGTGCTGGAAGCCCTGGGCCAAGCCATGGCCCATCGCGGCCCCGATGGCGTCGGCTATTACCGGCGTGACAATTGCGGCTTTGTCCATATGCGTCTGGCCATCATCGATCTGGTGACCGGCGATCAGCCGCTTTACGGTCCCGATGGGCTGGCCCTGGTGGGCAACGGCGAAATCTACAACAACCCGGAACTGCGGGCCGAACTGGCGGGCGCGCCGTTCGTCACCAAGTCCGACTGCGAGCCGCCGCTTTACCTGTACCTGAAGCACGGCCTGGACTTCGCCACCCATCTGCGCGGCATGTACGCCATCGCCATCCATGACCCCAACCGGGGCCGTCTGGTGCTGGCCCGCGATCCCTTCGGCATCAAGCCGCTTTATTACGCCGACACGCCCCAGGGGTTTGTCTTCGCGTCCGAGCCGCAAGCCATCCTGGCCACCGGTCTGGTGGCCCGCAAGCTGCGCACCAAGGCCCGCGACGAGCTGTTGAACCTGCAATTCACCACCGGTCCCAACACCATCTTTTCCGGCATCCGCCGCTTGATGCCGGGCGAAACCATCGTGGTGGAAAAAGGCCATATCGTTGACCGCCGCCGTATCGAGGCTTTGCCTCCGGGGGGTGTGGACCGTCGCCCCGACGTCGATCTGGCCGCCGCCGATCTGGACAAGGTGTTGGAACAATCGGTGGCCTTTCACCAGCGGGCCGATGTGCCTTACGGCATGTTCCTGTCGGGTGGCATCGACAGTTCGGCGGTGCTGGCGCTGATGGCCCGGCTGAACAGCCGTCCGGTGCTGGCCTATACCGCCTTTTTCCCTGGCACGCGCGCCCATGACGAAAGCGCCCAGGCCCGCGCCGTCGCCAAGGCGGCGGGCGCGCACCATATCGAAG
>JASLCK010000321.1 GCA_030151865.1 Rhodospirillaceae bacterium
TGTTGGGCGTGCCCCATCACAAACCCCGCAATGTGGAGCTGTTGGCGCGATGAGCCGATCCGATCCGGCATCCCTGTCGTCATGGCGGCGTCACTGGCCGTCTTCCCTGCTGCTGGCGCCGATGCTGCTGGTGCTGGCCCTGTTCTGTCTGGCCCCCATGGTCTGGGTGATGGGCAACAGCCTGCGTCTGGATGACGGCTGGGGGCTGGATCACTACGCCGAGGTTTTGTCCTCGCCGTTCTATCTGCAAGCCTTTGCCAACAGCCTGTCCATTTCGCTGTGGTCGTCGGTGTTGGGATTGGTTGTCGCGCTGTGGGGGGCGGCCTCCTTGCGCCGCGTCTCGGGCCGGTTCCGCGAACTGGTGGTGGCGTTCGTCAACATGACCAGCAATTTGACCGGGGTGCCGCTGGCCTTCGCCTTTATCATCATCGTCGGGGCCAACGGGGCCATTACCCTGCTGCTGCGCCAGTCGGGGCTGTTGCAGGATTTCTATCTCTATTCCCGTAACGGCCTGATCCTGATCTACACCTATTTCCAGATCCCGCTGGGGCTGTTGCTGCTCTATCCCGCCTTTGATGCGCTGGATGACGATTGGCAGGCGGCGTCGGCGCTGCTGGGGGCCAAACTTTGGCAATATTGGTGGAAGGTGGCGCTGCCGGTGCTGTCGCCCGCCATTCTGGGCACCTTCATTTTGTTGTTTGCCAACGCCATGGGGGCCTATGCCAGCGCCTATGCCCTGACCACCGGCAATTACAATCTGGTCACGGTGCGCATTGCCTCCCTGGTGTCGGGCAACGTCTTTTTGGACCCCAATCTGGCCGCCGCCCTGTCGGTTCTGCTGGTGGCGCTGATGGTGCTGGTCACCGCCGTCAATCAATGGCTGCTGAAGAGGTCTTACCATGCGCGCTGATCTTTACCATCGCGTGGTGGTGGCAGTGCTGATGGCGCTGTTGGGGCTGCCGGTGGCGGCGACCTTGCTCTATTCGCTGTCCACCCGCTGGGGGGCCACCATCCTGCCTGATGGCCTGACCTTTTCCTGGTATGTCCAGCTTTGGCAGGACCCGCGCTTTCTGTCGGCCTTTGGTCATTCCCTGGCGGTGTGTCTGGGCACGCTGCTGTTGGGCACGCTGCTGATCGTGCCCGCCGCCTTTATCGTCTTTTACCGCTTTCCCGCCCTGGATAAGTGGATGAACCTCTTGATCCTGGTGCCTTTCGCGGTGCCGCCGGTGGTGTCTTCGGTGGGGCTGTTGCAGCTTTACGCCGATGGACCGCTGACCCTGGTGGGCTCGCCCTGGATTTTGCTGGGCTGCTATTTCACCGTGGCCTTGCCGTTCATGTACCGGGCCTTGGCCAACACCCTGGGGGCGATGAACCTGCGCGACCTGATGGATGCCGCCCATCTGTTGGGGGCCAGCACGACGCGGGCTTTCCTGCTGGTGGTGCTGCCCAATCTGAAGAAGGCGCTGATGGCGTCCTTGTTCCTGTCGTTCTCGTTCCTGCTGGGGGAATTCGTGTTCGCCAACATTCTGGTGGGCACCCGCTACGAGACCTTGCAGGTCTATCTCTACAACGTCCGTCAAACCAGCGGGCATTTCACCAGCGCGGTGGTGCTGAGCTATTTCGCCTTTACCCTGGCCCTGACGTGGCTTGCCGCGCGGCTGGGCAAAACCGATCGAGGCGCGTCATGAGTGTGGTTGAAGTTTCTGGTCTGGCCAAACGCTATGGCGCGACGACCATTTTCCAAGACATCAATTTTTCCCTGAGATCGGGGGAGTTCGTCACCCTGCTGGGGCCGTCGGGTTGTGGCAAATCCACCTTGCTGCGCTGCCTGTCGGGCCTGACCGATGTCAACGAGGGGACCATCTCGGTTGATGGTCTGGACATCACCCACACCCAGCCGCAAAAGCGCGGGATCGGCATGGTGTTCCAGTCCTATGCGCTGTTTCCCAACATGACGGCGGCCGATAACATTGCTTTCGGCCTGAAGATGCAAAAGCTGAAGCCCGCCGAAATCGCCGAGCGGGTCGAGCATGTGGTCAAGCTGGTGGAACTGTCGGGGCGCGAACATCAATATCCGCACCAGCTTTCTGGCGGGCAGCGCCAGCGCGTCGCCCTGGCCCGCGCCCTGGTGGTGCGCCCGCGCATTCTGCTGCTGGACGAACCGTTGTCGGCGCTTGATGCCCGCATCCGCAAATCCTTGCGTGAACAGATCCGCGATATTCAGCGCCGTCTTGGCCTGACCACCATTTTCGTCACCCATGATCAGGAAGAAGCGCTGACCCTGTCGGACCGCATCTTCGTCATGGACCATGGCAAGGTGGTGCAGGAAGGCACGGCGGAAACCGTCTATACCCAGCCCGCCACCGAATTCGTCGCCCGCTTCATGGGCAGCTATAATCTGCTGAATGGTGCGCAGGCCCAAAGCCTGCTGGGCCGCGATACGGCGGGGCATCTGGCGATCCGCCCGGAATCGATCCTGCTGGTTGATGACGCGGCGTTCCAGGGCCAGGGTCTGCCGGGGGTGATCTTGCATCACCAGTTGCTGGGCAACATCATCCGCTATCAGGTGGAAAGCGCCGGTGTGACCTTGCTGGTGGACCGCCTGAACCGCTCGGCCGACGACCTGCTGCCCGATGGCGCGCCGGTGCGGCTGATGATTGAACAAGATAGCCTGCGCGAGGTGCATTGATGGCTTTGGCGATTTTTGACCTGGACGACACCTTGATCGACGGCGACAGCGCCAGCTTGTGGCTGCGCTTTCTGGTGCGCGAAGGCCTGGCCGACGCCAGCATGATCCCCTGCGAGGAAGAGATGATGCACGCCTATCGCCAGGGGCGTTTGCAGATGAGCGATTATATGTACTTCACCTTGCAGCCCCTGCAACGGCGCAGCCGGGCCGAGGTGGCCCAATGGGCGGCGCGCTTCATCGAACAGGATATCGCCCCGATCGTCTATCCCCAGGCGCGGGCGGCTCTTCAGGCGTACCAGCAGGAGGGACGGCGTGTGGTGGTGGTGTCTGCCACCGGTGAACATCTGGTTGCCCCCATCGCCCGCTCCCTGGGGGTGGATGATGTTCTGGCCATCAGCCTGGAGGTCAAGGACGACCATTATACCGGCGCCACCACCGGGGTTTTGACCTATCAGCAGGGCAAGGTGATGCGCTTGCATCAATGGTTGGATCAGACGGGGGAAAGTCTGGCGGGCAGCCATGGCTACAGCGACAGCGTGAACGACATTCCCCTGTTGCAGGCGGTGGACATCGCCTTCGTGGTCAACCCCGACGACCGCCTGGCCGCTCAGGCCCAAACCGCCCAATGGCAACGCCTGGATTGGGTGCGCTAAGGCCCAGCACGTCCTCTTTCCCGTCATGCCCGTGCTCGACACGGGCATCTCTGCACACGGGGGTTAAACCTTGGCCGCCGTGGTGGTCAGGGCGTCCAGGTCAACGGTGCCTTGCGCTGGGGCGGGCTCGCCATCGGCCAGCATGGCGGGAATGGGCGCCAGATCGCTGGGCGGGGCTGTCGGCTCTGCCGTTTCCAGGGGGGCTACGGCTGCTGTATCCGGCTGGTCTGAGCCCTCGGCAGGTGTGACCTCGGCTTGGCTGTCCACAGGTGGTGTTGCGTCATCTGCCGCCGACAAAGCCGATGGCTGGGGCAAGTCGAAGGGGAAATAGGGCTGGAAGACCAAGGCCAGTTCGGTCAGAACCGGGTTGGCCGCCAGACTGCTCAGCAGTTCCTCGACCGGCGGTTCGCGGTCCAAAAGATCGGGCAGGCAATCCTTCAGGGCGGCACTTTCCTCCTCGGTCAGGGGGCGTTCGATGGTGGTCGCCATGACGGCCATGGCCAAGTCGGGATCAATGGTTTTCAAAGGGTTGTAGCCGCTTTGGCGCATGCGGGCGACAGCGCGCTCGGCCCGGCGCGCCATGCGGATGGGGGCGATGGCGGCTTGTTTGGCGTCTTCCTGCGCTTCACGCTTAGCGACATTGACCACCGGCAATCCGGCCATTTGCAGCGCCAGTGACAATTCCCCCTGCAAGGCGTCGTTGCCGGCGGGATCGCCCGCCCAATCGCCCTTGACCGTCAGGTCCGGCAATCCAAACGCCTGATAGGTGGCGGTGTATTTCAAAAGCTCGAATCCATGGCGTTCGATCAGCAGTTCAACCACCCGCTTATAGACATCCATGAAACGGACATGGGGGATGAAATGCTGTTCGAACAGATCGGGCGGTAATTGGGTGCGGCTGCGTTCCTTTTCCTTTTGCCGGGCGATATGTTCGCGCGCGGCGTCGGGAAACACGTCGGCAACCATGGAATCCAGTTCGACGGGCGTGATCGACCGTTCGTGGACCAGGCGGATTTTATCGCCGACGCCTTCGGTCGTGGTGTAGCCGATGGAATAGATATGCATGTCCAGCCCTTAAAACCCCTCAGGGGGACCTGCCGCGTCACGCCCTGCTCCTGATGGCGCAGTGTGCCACGCCTGACGCGGCTGGCAAAGAGGGGATAGGCCCGGAACAGGAGAGAGGGGCGGTGTTACGCCACCTCCAATTCCGCCAGATCGGCATAGTGGCGGCGGGCCACATCGGGGTGCGAACGCAGCCGTGACTTCAAGATGTTCTGGCCGACGTCGGAATAAAGCGGATTGTTGGGGTCGGTTTCGACGCCGCGCGCCTGTGCCGCCAGATCCGGGGGCAGGGTCAGGCGGGGCAAGGTGACATCGGGGCGCGCCCCCAGAAAGAACGCCAGGGACTGACGGTCGATTCCGGCGGGCGGGGTAATGACACGGTGCACATTGGCGCGCAGATACCCGTTGGTCGCCAGTTCCAGCAATTCGCCGATATTGACGACAAAGCTGCCGGGCAGGGGCGGTACATCGATCCAACCGCTTTCGGTTTCCACTTGCAGGCCGCCCACCGGGTCTTGACGCACCAAGGTGACAAAGCCGCCATCCTTGTGGGGGCCGCATCCCTGATCATCGCCGGTTTGGTCGCGGCTGGGATAGCGGATGGTCTTCAATAACTGATTGGAAACCCCGTTATAGACGTCGGCAAAGACCTCTTCCGGCTGGCCCAGGGCAACGGCGAACGCCTTTAGCAGCAGGGTGGAAACGCGGATTACTTCCGACTGCCAGCGCAGCAGCACAGGGCGCAGTTCCGGCACATCCTCAGGCCATTGGTTGGGGCCTTGCAGGCGTTTCCATGCCGGATCGCCCGCCTTGACATCCAGGGCCGGGGTTTCCAGACCGATATCGATTTCTTCGCGCCAGTCGGGGGCACCGCGCGTATATTCCCGGCCCGGCGGAGTATAGCCCCGGAAATGCGGGGAATTGGCCATTTCGATCTTCAGCTTGCGGTCCTGCGGCAGATCGAAAAAACGGCGCGACAGGGTGAAGACCTCGTCCGCCAGGGCGTCGCTGACGCCGTGTCCAACCAGATAGAAAAAGCCGATATGGCGCGCGGTATGTCGGATTTGCGCGATCAGATCATCACGTTCGCGGGTCGAGGAATAGAACTTGCTGATATCGATGACGGGCAGGGCGGTGGTGGTCGGATGCTGCGCGATACCCATGCTTGTTCTCCTGAACAGGGGGGCGTCAGCAGACGGATGCGCGCCCCGATTGCAAGGCAGGGTAGGCGGCAGAGGGATATGTGGTCAATAAAATATATCGAAATTATAGAAAATATATAAAACAACAATATTTTTATGTTTTATATGATTCTCAGGTTCCCCATTCCCGCAGGAAGACGGCGGCGACGGAGCGCAGGGCGTGGCCCAGCAGGGACCGTCGTTCCCCGTCCAGATGGGCCTGACCGCGCAAAGGCACGGCGGCGCTGGCGGCGGGGTCGGTCAGGCGCAGACGGACACGATAAATGGCGCTGTCGGGCACCAGGGTCTTGCGGTCAAAGCGGGCGGGAATGGTGCCGCCAAACGGCACGGCCAGACTGGGCTCGGTCAAGGCGGCGACCGCCGCCGGCTCGATCGACGCGACCTGGGCTTGCAGCCGGGTGCCGCCAACTTCCGGGATGAAATTGGCGGCAGCGCCCACCGCCAGCCGGGGGATATCGTCTTCGGTCACATAGGCTTCAACCTCGGCCCCGGCGCGCAAACCAAGCAGGGCCGTATTGGGATTGATCCATTGGCCGGGCTGGGTTTGGTCCGACAGGTCGGTGACGATGCCGTCAAACGGGGCGGTCAGTGTCAGGCGGTCCTGCTCGCTGCTTAAGGCGGTTTCCTGGGCCAGGGCGGCCGACAGTTCCTTGGTGATGGCCTGGGCACGGTCGCGGAAGACCTCGACAAACCCCATCGATGTCAATTGATAGCGCAGCGATCCGGCTTGAACCTGGGCCTTGCGCATCTTCAGTCCCAAATCGGGATTGTCGAAACGGACCAAAACCTGTCCCGCCGTCACCCGATCTCCGTCCTTGACCAGCACTTCGGTCAGGCGGGCGGGACTGGGGACATAAATGGCCGTGTGCTGTGATGCCTTCAGCAAAGCGGGCGCGGTGACGCGGCCGTTCCACGGCAGGGCCGTCACGATCAGCAGAACAGCGACCACGCTAAAGGTCAGGCGACTGCGCCGGGTCAGACGAATTGCCTGAGCGCGTTTCACCCACTCCTTGATTTCCATGACGATCGGCATGACCAGGAACCATCCGATTTCGATACAAAACAAAACAATGCCGACGATCTTGATAAAGAAGTGATAGACCAGAACGGCAATCCCCAAAAACAGCGTCAGGCGGTAAATCCAGACCGCCCAGGCAAACAGGATCATCCACACGCGGCTTTGCCGGGGCAGATATTCCGGCACCGGCTCGCCCAACCCGAACAGGGTTTCGCGCAGATGCCAGCGGGCCAGGGCAAAGGATCGGGCATGCAGGTTGGGCTGATCCAGGGCATCCATCACCAGGAAATAGCCGTCAAAGCGCATGAACGGACTTAGATTGATGGCCAGCGAACTGATCCAGGTGGTCGCCGCCAGGGTGAAGGCCATTTCCCGCGCCGTTCCATCGGGTAGCAATCCCCAGGCCAGGGTGGCCCAGGCCGCCAAAGTCAGTTCCGATAAGATGCCCGCCGCGCTGACCAGCAGACGCTTGCGGTTGTCGCTGATCTGCCAGGCTTCGGTGACGTCGGTGTAAAGCATCGGCATCATCACCAGAAAGGCCACGCCCATGGTGGGAACGCGACAGCCGAAATTCTTGGCGGTGAAGGCGTGCCCCAATTCGTGCAGGACTTTGGCAAAGCCCAGGGCAATGCCAAAGGCAATCAGGCCCGGCAGGGAAAAATGGTCCACCAGGGTGGTGGAAAAGCTGCCCCATTGCCGTCCCACCAGAAACAGACCCAGCAGTAATGCGGCCAGGGTGGTCAGGCGGAACGCTCGTGACCCCAGCCAGGACACCAGGGGAAACCACTGGTCCAGCAAGGCGTTGGGGCGCACCAACGGGATGCGGAAAAACAGGTAATGATGCAAAAGCCAGGTCAGCAGCGATGTTTTGTGGGCATCGTGCAGGGCGATCAGGCGGGCGGTGTCGGTAATCTGGGTGGGCTTCAGCAATTGGCTGCGGGCCAGGAACTCGACCACCGAAACCACTTCCTCGGCATCCATGTCCAAGGTGGTGCCCTGGTTGACCGATTGGGCGATCTGTTCGGGGTCGTTCAGATGCCAGCGGGTCAGGACTTCGAACACCGGCCAGGACAGGCGGAAGAACCGATTGCTTTGTGGGTCGTGCAAGGTCCAGGTGGGGGCGCCGTCGCGCCCCACCGGGCCGGGATGCAAGGTCAGTTCGTCGCGCAAGGCGGGCAGAACCGGCGGGGCGGCGGCGGCCGTCATCGCCTTAGAACCCGATATATTGACGGATGGTCCCCAGCGGGCGGCGGAACAGCCACCACACCAGCGGCACGGTTTCGCCGCTGATGCGCGCGGTGCCCTTCAGCCCCAGACGCGGTTTGTCCTGGCCTGGATCGACCACGGCACGCACCCGGTGGGCAATGGTGGCATCAGGGCGGGCCACCGCTTCGTAAGCCACCGACTGCACCACGGCGCGCACCGGCGACAAGGGCGCGGTGTTCAGGAACAAGGTGAGCTTCGAGCCCGGATGAATGTCGCCGACATCGGCGGGCGATGCCCAGCAATCCACTTCGGTATCGGCGGCATCGGCCACGGCCATGACCTTTTCCCCCACCGACACCGGCTTACCCACCCATTCGGCGGGATCGTCGAACACCGCCACCCCGCCGCGCGGAGCCTTGACCTGGATGCGGGCCAACTGGCTGTCCAGCAATTGGACTTCGGCGGCTTTTTCCTCGGCCTTGCTGGCCAGAATGGCGACCTGAGCCTTGGCCTTGGGGTCGAATACCATGGCCTGGGCGGCTTGGCGGTATTCGGCCTCGGCGGTGGCCTGTTCCTGTCGGGCGACGTTCAGCTTGCCGCTCAAGGTGGTGTCATCCAGCCGAAACAGGGCATCGCCCTCGGCCACGGTCTGATTGGGAACGACCTGGATTTTGTCCACCACCCCATCCAGGGGCGCGCGCACCAGCACCGGATGGGCGGGCACCGCTTCCGCCGGGGCCAGGACCGATGATGTGACGGGAAACAGGCTGATCAGCACGCCTGCCGCCGCCAACACCCATGTCTTGCGGCCGCTGGGCAGCTTCAGGCGCAGGCGTTTGGGTGTCAGGGCGCGCCGCGCCACCATGGTCAGGTCGGCCAGACGTTCCAAAAGGGCGGCGTCGTTTTCCTCGTAAGGCGTATCGCGCACGAACAACAGGGCTTCGGTCCCGTGATGCAGGATCAGCCCATACGCGGGCAGCCACTCGTCCCATTGTTCGGCCAGCACGGCGGGCAGGTCCGCAGCGCCGACCAGCCCGGTTTTGACGCGCCACGCCTGAAAGACCTGAGCCAGCCACAGAACATAAGGGCTCCCGCTTTCCACCGTGGCTGCCCCGGACAGGGCGACCACGCCGTCTTCCTCGTTCCACAGCGCGGCCTGACGGTATGGGGTCAGGGCATGGCCCATATTCAGGGCCAAAAACGCCGCTTCGACCGGACGCTGGCATTTCAGCAAACGGTATTCCAGCTCCAGCCAGGCCAGGACCGGATTATGTTCTGACATGCTGACGCCTTTATTCGTTGGCGGGGGGAGACAACAATACCTTGCCGCTCATGCCTGCCGCCAGTTCGGGGTAATGTCCGCCGATCGCGCCCACCACCTTGACCGACTGACTGACCGGATCGATGCGCGCCCCCAGCCGGATCATCTTGACCGGATAGGTCTTGCCGGTTTCATCGATGGCGACCTGGAACGCCGTGCCGGGCTTCAGCCACACCAGCCATTTGCTGGGCACCACCAATTCCAGTTCCAAAACGGAATCGTCCAAGATATCCAGCAAGGCCTGCCCCGGCTGGACAAATTGCTGGGAACGCACCTTCTGTTCCACCACCCGGCCCGCAAACGGCGCGGTCACGGTGCATTTGCTGACCACCGCCTGGGTGGCGGCCAGTTTGGCGCGGGCTTTCTCGGCATTGGCTTCGCCCACATCGGACTCCAACTTGCCGATGGTCTGCAATTGCAACAGCCGTTTGTTGACGGCATTGGTCTTGGCCGCGGCATCCAGCTCGGCCTTGGCTTCGGCCATTTGGGCGCGCTGGATCGAGCAGTCAAACGTCACAAGGGGATCGCCCTTTTGAAAGCGGTCCCCTTCACGCACGGCAATCTTTTCAACCTTGGCGCCGATTTCGGCGGCCAGGGTGGTAAAGTCACGCGGGCTGAGCTGCGCCCGCAGTTCCTGCTGGGCCTGGGCGGACTGGGAAAACCCAGCCGCCGACAGGCTGACAGCCACAAGGAAGAAACAGCCCCGAGCAAAGGTCATGGATTGGCGGGGTCGGTGTTGGCCTGGGCAACCGGG
>JASLCK010000328.1 GCA_030151865.1 Rhodospirillaceae bacterium
CGCTTACGCCTGAACCGCTCAAAAAACAAACCCCGCCGAAAAACGACGGGGTTTGTCAGTAGTCTGACGAAGGCGGCCCATAAGGCCGCCTTCGCGTCAATCCAAGCAGAGGACAAAAGCCTTAGTAGCCGCCCTTCTTGCCGGTGCTGCCGACATAGGTGAAGTCGTATTCCTGGGTGAAAGCCTTCCAGAACGGCTTCACGCCGGTTTCCTTGTCCACATGGCGATAGAAACCGTTTTCGGTCGGCGGGGTGACGTTGAACACCAGATGGTACTTGCCGGGGCCGCCCATCTTGACATTCATGCCGTAATGCGGGCCGTCATTGGCGACCATCGGCACCAGCTTGCCCGACGCCGAGAACGACGCATCGTCCTTCTTGGTCAGGGTGAAGGTGATGCCCAGATTGGGGATCCATTCCCCGGCGGCAAAGCCGTTGGGATTGTTCTTCAGGGCATGGATGTCAGCTTCCAGATGGATGTCGCCGTCGCCATGATCGTGGTCGGCGGGTTCCATCACCACACCTTGCAGATAGACCGCGCCCACCTTCATGCCGTCACGTTCCACCGGCTCGCCGATCGGACGTTCCGCAGCCATCGCCGCACCAGCCGAGAACATCAGGGCCAAAGCCGCACCGACATACTTGTTCATCAAGGCAACTCCTTTACCAAGAAACTTGAAAAACCAATGAGTTAAAGACCAAAAATAGCGGGCCACCAGCACAGCCCGACAAACAGGCTGCCCAACAGGCCGGGCACCAGGGCAATCAGGCCACGCGCCAGAGACACGCCCTGACGGGCAAGAATTCGCCGCCCCAGATAGAGGCTCCAGATCAGGCCGAGGCCGAACAGAACCCCCTTGATCAGGTGAATGGCGTCCGCCGACAGCAAGGTTTCCTGCAACAGGTCGAACAGCTTTCCGCCAAGACCGACCACCAGCGACACCATGGCCACCGGAGCGAACTGATAGCCCAGTTCGGTAAAGCGCACCGACAGCCGTTCGTCGCCGCCGACCTTGCCCGACAGCCAGGCAGCGGCCAGAGTCAAGGCCCCCAGAACCACGGCCATCATCACCATGCAGCCCAGCATGAAGCCGACGATCATCAGGAAATCCAGCCACAGAAAGACTTCGTGCTGATCGGGATGCACGCTCATCAGCCAGGACGGGCCGGATTCGGATAGCCAGAACAGATCACCGTTCAATGCCCATTCGCCCAGGCTTTGCCGCCACAGATCCCATTGCGGCAAAATCAGCCAGAGGAAACCACCCAGGGCAATGCCGGTTCCCATGAACAGGAACCATACTTCCCACGGATTGGCGTGATGTTCGCGGATACGTTCGATTTCCTCGCCGGGCTTGCGCAATTCCAGATGCACGCCACCCTTGGCGGTGGGATTGACGCAGCGGAAACATTCGATGCAATGACGCGATTCGGTCTTGCGCGTCAGGTCGATCATGGTCGGGCAGACGCCCTTTTCGGTATAGCCTTCACCGCCGGGAAACAGGAAACGCGGCGCGAACTGCACCGCCCCCAGGCGGGAAAACACCCCCAGCAACAGGCCGATCGGGCAAGCGTGACGGCACCAGGCGCGCTTTTTGCGGCCCCACAGAAAACCAACCAGAATGGCGGTCAGCATGGTGCCGCCAAAGACTTCGGCAGCGCCTTCGGCATGGTCGCGCACACCGACCGTCTGACCCAGAATGGTGACGATCAGAAAGCTGACCACCGGCGTGCCTTCCCAACGCAGCCAGCGGGGGATCGGCCATTGCGGCCCGACCGAATTGGCCCATTCCGCCGCCGCCCCCATGGGACAAAAGACGCCGCACCAGGACCGTCCGGTAAAGATCACCGACAGAAACACCAGCGGGAACCACAGCCCCCACAGGGCATAGCTGGCAAAGCTGGTGAAATTGTTCCAGGGCCGGGCATCGCCGGGCGGCAGGGGCAGAAACAACGGCCCAAAGATCACGCCCAGGAACACCAGGAACATCACCGCATGCACCACCGACAACAAAGTGCGGTGGCGCACGAAAACGGTTTCGATCAGCGAACTTAACCGGCGCGACCAGTCGGGCCTGACGATGGCCGATTGACGGGCCTGATCAAGGGTCTTGCCGGTCATGACGCTTACGCCTCCACCTTTGCGGCGGCCAGGGCACGACGGCGCAGGGTCCACACCGTCACCGCCACCAGCATCGGCACCACCAGGACCGCCTGGGCGACCACGCCTTCAACGGTGGGGAAAACTCCCAGCCAGTCGATATGCGGCCACCCCGACAGGGGGGTGATGGGCAGGGTCTTGCCGTTTTGCAGTTCCACCACGCCCTTGCCCGCGAAGGTCAGGGCCAGATAGTAAAGCAACAGCGCGGTGGCCGAGAAGAACAGCCCCAGCGGCAGACGGACCGACAGGACCCGCATCGAGACGAACAACGCCGCCAGCGCGATCACCGCCAAGCCCAGACCCGCCGCCAAAGCAGGCATCTGACCTTGGGCGCTGCCCGCCAGGGCCTGATAGAACAGCACCGTTTCCGCCCCTTCGCGGAACACCGCCAAGAAGGCGGCGAAGCCCAGGGCAAACAGCTTGCCGCCCGACAGCGCCTGGTCGATCTGCTGTTGGACATAGCGCTGCCAGCGCGCCGCTTCGCGCTTGGCGAACAGCCAATAGGAACAATAGAACAGCACCACCGCGGCCAGCAGCATGGTGCCGCCTTCCATGGCTTCGCGGCCCGCACCGGAAACGGGAATGATGGCGGTAATGATCCAGGCCATGACCAGACTGGCCAGCAAGGCCCAGCCCACGCCCATATAGACCACCTTAACCTTGTCGGTCTGACCGGCGCGGCGCAGATACGCGGCCAGGGCGGTCACCACCAACATGGCTTCGAACCCTTCACGCACCAGGATCAGGAAGGACTGCAACAGCACTTCCCAGAAACCGGACGCGCTTTGCCCCGCCCCCATGGCAGCAGGCACCAGCAAAAGCTCGGCCTTAAGATCGGCCCAAGCAGCAGCCACTACCTCTGGC
>JASLCK010000226.1 GCA_030151865.1 Rhodospirillaceae bacterium
CCATCGGGGCGGATTTTGTGCTGATCTTGCTGGTGATGCTGTTTTGGCGGCGGCGTCATCTGAAGGATCGCTTGGCCGCGCGCGAGGCCTTGCAGCGCGCCAACCAGGATTTGCGCCTCGCCCATGATGAGTTGGAGCGTAAGGTGGCGGAACGCACCGGTGATCTATCTTCGACCAACCTGCGTCTGCAAGAAGAAGTAGCCGAACGCACCCGCGCCGAGCGGACCTTACGCTCGGCTCAGGAAGAACTGGTGCAGGCCAGCAAGTTGGCGGTGATCGGCCAGTTGTCGGCTGGGATCGCCCACGAACTGAACCAGCCCCTGGCGGCGCTGCGCACTCTGTCTGGCAATACATCCAAGTTTTTGCAGCGGGGCGATCTGGAAACCGCAGGCTCGAACCTGGAGCGCATTGGCCAGTTGGTGGACAAGATGGGCCATCTGACCGGTCAGCTGAAGGCGTTTGCCCGCAAATCGTCGGGGCATCCCAAGCCGGTGCCGCTGCGTCGGGCCATCGACAATTCCCTGTTTCTGCTGGATCAACGGCTGCGCAAGAACCATGTGCGGGTGCGCCTGGATTTGCCGCCCGAGGATGTGGCGGCCTTTTGTGACCCGAACCGTTTGGAGCAGGTGCTGGTCAACCTGATCGGCAACGCCGTGGACGCCACCGCCGAGATGGTGTCGCCGTCCATCGAAGTGTTGGCCCAGGTGGTCGGGGACCGGCTGTTTGTCCGCGTGCGCGATAATGGCCCCGGTCTGACCGAAGATGTGCGCCCCCATCTGTTCGAAGCCTTTTTCACCACCAAGGATGTGGGGGTCGGGTTGGGGCTGGGGTTGGCGATTTCGGCGGGCATCGTGCGCGATTTCGGCGGCGAGCTGACGGCTGACAATCATCCCGGCGGCGGGGCGGTTTTCACCATCGATATTCCCTTGGCGCAGGACAATCCTGTCTTGCCACAGATCGGCGAACCGCAGGGCGGAGAGACGGCATGACCGAAAGCATGAAGGTTCTGGTGGTCGAAGATGATCCCAACGTGCGCCTGGGCTGTGAACAGGCCTTGCAGTTGGAGGGCATCCGCACCGAAGGGGCCGACAGTGCCGAAAAAGCCCGGCGCATGGTGGCGGCGGGTTTTCCTGGCGTGGTGGTCACCGACATCCGCCTGCCCGGTGCCGATGGCATGGAATTGTTGGGGCAATTGCTGCAGACCGACCGCGATCTGCCGGTGGTTCTGATCACCGGCCACGGCGATGTGTCGCTGGCGGTCCAGGCCATGAAGCTGGGGGCCCATGATTTCATCGAAAAGCCGTTCCCGCCGGATTATCTCGTGGAAGTGGTGCGCCGTGCCCTGGAAAAGCGCAAGCTGATCCTGGAAGTACGGGCGTTGCGCGAGCAGTTGCAGCAGCGCTCCACCGTGGACGCCAAGATTATCGGCCGTTCGTCGGGGATCGAACAGGTGCGCCGTCTGGTCACCGATCTGGCGGGAACCGCAGCCGATGTGCTGATTCAGGGCGAAACCGGCACCGGCAAGGAACTGGTGGCCCGCTGCCTGCACGAAGCCAGCCCGCGCCGTCATGGCAATTTCGTCGCCATCAATTGCGGCGGTTTGCCGGAAACCCTGTTCGAGAGCGAGATTTTCGGCCACGAAGCCGGAGCTTTTACCGGGGCGGGCAAGCGGCGTATCGGCAAGATCGAACATGCCAGCGGCGGCACCCTGTTTCTGGACGAAATCGAGAGCATGCCAATCGCCATGCAGATCAAGCTGCTGCGTGTCCTGCAGGAACGCACCTTGGAGCGGCTGGGATCGAACACCGCCATTCCGGTGGATTGCCGGGTGGTGGCGGCGACCAAGGTGGATTTGCGCGACCTGTCCGACCAGGGCAAGTTCCGCGCCGATCTTTATTACCGCCTGAATGTGGTGACGTTGCCGCTGCCGCCGCTGCGCGAACGGCGCGAAGATATTCCGCTGCTGTTCGAGCACTTCGCCCTGCTGGCCTCGTCGCGCCACAACCGCCCGGCTCCCGAGCCCGACGCTGATCGCATCCGCCAGATGATGGCCTATGACTGGCCCGGCAATGTGCGCGAACTGCGCAATATCGCCGATCGCTGTGTGCTGGGTATCGAAAACGGTTTCCCGCCCTTTGGTCAACCGACGGGAGCCGATCCTTTGCCACTGGCCGAGGCGGTGGATGCTTTCGAGCGGTCCATGATCGCCGAAGCCCTGCGTCGTCAGGGCGGCAGTCTGGCCCGCGCCAGCGAAGCCCTGCGTATCGCTAAAACCACCCTGCATGACAAAATCCGCAAGCATGGCCTGTCGGATAAGGTGAACCGATAGGGCGATTTCGCGTCCCTGCGGACCTTTTTGTCCGTCCTTCCCGTCTGACCGGAGCCGGGGAGGATTTTTCCTATGTCTTTTTCCATAAGTTGTATGAATAAGGTTCTCGGGACTGGGTAGATAATGCCTATTAGGTTCGCTATATATTCATCCATTCCATTGTTTTTATTGGATTAAAATAATCTTAAAAGTCTGTTTTCCTGGCATGGAAGATGCACGTTTTGCGTGGATCATATTGTGCGTGGGGGTAATAATGGACAACAGAGCAGGAGGCGGTTCCTTCTCGCGGATTTCTCCGTCGGCAGGATATTTTCAATCCATGCCGACTTCATCGTCCACGGGATCGCGTGCCGCGCAAAGTCATGCACCGTTTTCGGTGGCGGCGCTGGTTGGGCTTGGCCAGGACAAAGACCCCATCCCGCTTAATTTCACCGACAAGGTGCCGTTCGGCCTTCTGGAGATGCAGGAATACAAGGACACGACCTTGCCCGACAAGGAGTCGTCGTCGGTCGTGTTGAACCAGAAAGTGGAGCAACTGCTGAAGAAGAAAGAACAACTTCAGCAGGACTTGCTCAAGAATAATAGTCCCGATAAGAAGACGGTCGATGACATCGCCGCAGGTACCACCTTCCAGATGGTGGAGTTGGTCGGGCGGTACGTCATGACCGAGGATCAACCCATGACCAGTCAGGACAAAAAACTGCTGGATCAGGCCTTTAATGCGTTGAGCGGCGGTGACCGATTGCTGTTGCAGGCGGCAACGGGGTGGCAATTGTCTAAAGACAACCGTTTCCTCGACAGCGATGGCAAGGAAGTAACGCCAACCCCAACGCAACTGCGTTGGATCGTTCATACGGTCTATAGCCTGGCGGGTGGGCGTTGTTCCGGCTATCAACCCTTCAACGATGACGATAGCCAGGAGAGGTGGGACAACCCACTGACGCCCGCGCAGTTTCGTCAGGTTTGTCAAAGCTGGCAGGAGAATGATGACCAGTCAGGCCGGGTGGTTCAGCAGGATTTCAACCAGCGTGCCCTGAGTTATCTCAACGCTGCTGCCAAGGGTGATCCCGTGCCTACGACGTCGTCTTGGCTGAAACATCAGCCAGACATTAAGGTGGGGCAGTCGGAGATCAAGAAGCCGCTTCCCATCAATGGGCAGAAAGCCTGATCCAGCGCAAGGGCAGGGGGCAGTTTCTTCCTATATCCTTGGTCTTGGGATGAGAACGGGAACTGCTCTGTCCTGTCTTAGTGTGTTGAAAAATATGGTTTTTTATTTTTCTGATGATGTCGTTGTCTGGCCCATTCCCTGCATGGGCATCTCCCCGAGATGTGGGCTATTCCGTGGGGTGGATCATGGATGTTCAAGCGACTCAATCAACCGCGTCGGCCAGCATAACCGGGCAAACGACCCGATCAGACGAGGCCGACGAGGACAGTTTTTCCAAATATCTGCACTTCAGTGACGGCACAGACCATAAGGTCGAGGTGCTGAAGGTGCAGCGTCTGATAGACACCTGCCCAGTGGCACGGACTCCCGACAGTATGCTATTCAATATTCTGTCGGTCGGCCAGATGGTGGAAAGCGGTGACGATGCCACGCTGTCGCCACAGCAGGCGGCCAATCTGTCGCATGCCTATGAGGTGATGAACGACAAGGATCGCCGCTTGATGCAAGCCGCAACCGGTCTGTCGTTTGGCCGCGATCAGAAGTTCCACGACGCCACCGGGGCCGAAGTTACGCCCACCGACAGTCAGATGCGCTGGATTACCAATACGGCCTATACCCTGGCGGCAGGCCGGGCGGGGGATGCCGACCGCAGCGCTGAATCCGGCTGGAACGATCAATTGACCCCGGATCAATTCCGCGATCTGGCCAAGCGCTGGCAGGGGATTCACGCTTACTCCGGTCGCCCGGTGGAGGAAGCTTATAACCAGAGCGGTCTGAAATATCTGAACGCGGTGTTTGGCTACGACAATGCTTCAACCGCATCGCCTTGGCTGGCTGGCCCGCTAAAGCCGCCCAGCGCCAGTGCCTGATCCATGAAAAAACCCGCCCTGGGCCGATGGCTCTGGGCGGGTTTTGTTTTCAAACGAGGCGTTTAAGCCTGACGGGCGTCGATGATCGAACGGCGGATGGCGCGGGTGCGGGTGAACAATTCCTGCAGCTTGTCGCCTTCGCCCCAGCGGATCGCCCGTTGCAAGGCCGTCAGGTCTTCGGTGAAACGTTGCAGCACGTCCAACACGGCTTCCTTGTTGTTCAGGAAGATGTCGCGCCACATCACCGGGTCGGATGCCGCGATACGGGTGAAATCGCGGAAGCCCGAGGCCGAGAACTTGATCACTTCCTGCTGCAGGGTGGTTTCAAGATCGGTGGCGGTGCCGACGATGGTGTAGGCGATCAGGTGCGGCAGGTGCGAGGTAATGGCCAGTACCCGGTCGTGGTAGCTGGCTTCCATCACTTCGACCATGCTGCCGCCCGCCTGCCACAGGGCCGTGACCTTTTGTACCGCCGCTTCGTCGGTGCCGGACGGCGGGGTCAGGATGGTCCAGCGGCCTTCGAACAGTTCGGGAAAGCCCGAGGCCGGGCCGGAATGTTCGGTACCCGCGATGGGGTGGCCGGGCACGAAATGCACCCCTTCGGGAATGAAGGGGCCGATATCGCGGATCGCCGCCATCTTGACCGAGCCCACATCGGTGACGATGGCGCCTTTCTTCAGATAAGGGGCCATGGCTTCGGCCAGATCGGCATAACTGCCCACCGGGGTGGACAGCACGATCAGGTCGGCGTCGGTGATGGCGTCGGCCAGATCGCCGGTGGCGTGATCGACGATCGCCAGTTCCAGCGCGGTGTCGCGGTGCGCCGGATTGGCGTCCAGGGTCACCAGGGTTTTGGCCAGCCCGTCGCGGCGAATGATGCGGGCCAAGGACGACCCGATCAGACCGATACCGACGATGACGGCCTTTTCAAACAACGGGCTGCTCATGACGCCCCCAGAAATTCGCTCAAGGCGGCGATCACGGCGGTCATTTCCTCGGCCTGGCCGATGGTGATGCGCAGGCAGTCGGGCAGTTCGTAAGACTTCATGCCGCGCACGATGATGCCGCGCGAGCGCAGGAAGGCGTCGGCGCTGGCGGCGTCGCGGCCCTTGTCCTGGGGAAAGCGCACCAATACGAAGTTGGCGACGCTGGGCACCACTTCCAGCCCCAGACGGGTCAGTTCGCCGGTCAGCCAGCCCAGCCAGTAATCGTTATGGCGGCGCGCCAGGGCCAGGAACTCGGTATCCTCCACCGCGGCCTGACCGGCGGCCAGGGCGGCGGACGACACGTTGAACGGGCCGCGGATGCGGTTTAGCACATCGGCAACGGCAGGTGGGCAATAAGCCCAGCCCAGGCGCATGCCGCCCATCCCGAAAATCTTCGAGAAAGTGCGGGTCATCACCACGTTGTCATGTTCCTCCACCATGCCCGCTCCGGCGTCATAGTCGTTGCGGCCGACGAATTCGGCATAGGCCGAATCGATGACCAGCAATACGTCGTCGGGCAGACCGGCGCGCAGGCGCTGCATTTCGCTGTGTGCGATATAGGTGCCGGTCGGGTTGTTGGGATTGGTGACGAAGACGATACGGGTCTTGGCCGTCACCGCCGCCAGCAGGTGATCGACCGACGTGGTCAGGTCCACATCCTCGGCTTCCACCGGGGTGGCGCCCACCGACTTGGCGGAAATCGGATAGATGATAAAGCCGTGGCGGCTGTACAGCACCTCGTCGCCCGGTCCGGCATAGGCCTTGACCAGCAACTGCAACAGCTCGTCCGAGCCCGTGCCGCAGACAATCTTGGCCGGGTCCAATCCCAATTGCTTGCCCAAGGCTTGGCGCAACTGGGTGGCATGCCCGTCGGGGTATCGGTGCATCTGGCTGGCCACGGCGCGATAGGCCTCGACGGCGCGCGGGCTCGGGCCCAGGGCGCCTTCGTTGGACGACAGCTTGATGACGCGATCAATACCGGCGATCTTCGATTCACCGCCCACATAGGGGGCGATGTCGAGGATGCCGGGACGGGGGGAGATGGCCATGATAAGGGTCTTCTTCTTTCCGGATTGCTCTAGTTGGTTACTCGCTCAAATCTTCGGCGGCCAGGGGAACGGGATAGCCCCCCAGCACGACGCAATGTTCGACCGGTTCCTTGCGGTCGATCAGCCGGGCGATGCGACGGTCATCCGCCGACAGCGCGCCGGAAATTTCCACCAGATGCAGCCAGCGGTCCTCGCCGCGCTGGGTGGCGGCCAGATCGGTCGGCTCCAACCCGGCGGCACCCAGGACCGAACGCAGACGCGCGCGGCTGATGTCGGGCTGGGTTTCCACCGCCAGCCAGGACCGGTCATAGCCGGTGGGGTCGGGGTCCAGGCGGGCGATGGCCAGCGCCTCGACGCCATCGCCGCGCCCCTGGCCGGGACCGGCGAAGGGCAGCTTGGCGATGATACGCGGCGTGCCGTCACCCATCAGGCTGATCCACCAGGGTTCGATGTCTTCGCGGTCGGGGGTGGGTAGCACGCCGACCAGGGCGCTGCCGTCGGCCACCGCGCGCACCACCTGCCCGGGCGAGGTATAGGCGGTCATCGGTGTATAGGCGCCGTACTGGTCGCGGGCCAGTTCTAGGAAACCCGCGCCGCGTTCGGGCATATAGACGGCCACGGTCATCTGACCCTGGACGCCGCACATGCCGCCGATCAGTTCGCGCCACAGGCGGATCAGGGTCGCCTTGGGGAAGCGGCCCTGATGACGCGACACCAGACGGCGCAGAATCTCGGCCTCGCGGCCGGGGCGCAACAGGGCGTCGGCCTCATCCAGGTCGGCGATCTGCTCGACGGCGCGGCTGCGCTGCATGATCAGCGAGTGCAGATTGTCGTCGATGCGGTCGATCTCTTGACGAAGCTTGTCGAGCGAGGAGGACATTTTTCCAAAACCAAAGCTGATTGAGCCGATAGTCTTAGCGCCTGAGGCGCGGCGAAGTAAAGCGCGGGGCCGTTATAAATGCGTGCTCATCAAGGCCGGTTGGCCTGAAAGCCTGTTTGGAGAGGCTTTGTCATCGCTTCTAGGATGCTCGCATCAGGCTGTCGGTACTGACCGTTGACGTATCTCAACGCACAGATGCCGTCTCAGCAATAGAGATTTTGGTAATTTTCCCTTTGGGAGTTCCTTAAATATACATATCCCATATCAAGTGATGGTTGGACGTAGATTAATCTTAGAAAAGACCGTACATTTTCAGAAAATTCTCTTTTAGGTGTGTCATGGGGTTTGGTCGAGTTATTCTGGCAGGTGGAATTCCCGAGGAGACGTCGTCTGGCTGGGCGGCTTCCTTCTTGACAGAGCTGGCCACTGGTTTTGAAAAGCTGGGGTTGCATGTAACCAATCTTCAGCTTGGGCGTGACGATGGAGGGGCTGTCCTGGCTGACCATCTCGGTTCGGCCCTTAGCTCAGGCGAGCCTTTCTTTCTGCTTGATGGGAATGCGAAGGTTGTTTGCCAGCTTCCGTCCGATACTAAGGTTCCGACATTTTCTTTGATCGTTGATCACCCTTTAAGCCACACTACAGTTGCGGGTTTAGGGGAAAATGCCTCTATGGGTGTGATTGACCGTAACCATGCTGCTCTTTCGGGCTACACGTCTGCCCAGGTCATCTTTTTACCTCATGGTGGGCCCAGCATTTATCCTGACGTGGTGCCTTGGGAAGATCGTCGTTACGATGTTGTTTTCCCAGGAAACATTGAGGTTGATTATTTGCTGGGAGACCAAATTTTATCATCAAAATTAAATGATTCTTTCGTGAAAATTATTAATAAATCTGTTGATATGTCTGTTGAGTCTTTCGTTGATCCATTTATTTCTCTTGTTAAATCTCTGGGTGACTGCGGAATTTCTGTTGGTGATCTGCGTTATGACCAATTTTCCATCCTTTTAAATCATGTTAGTGTGCTGTCTCAAAGCCATATCCGTGAAAAGATTCTGAATGGCTTCGGGGATGTTCGTGTCTTGGTCGCAGGTTCTGTGGCGTCAAGCATTCGGGAGCGGATGCCGCCGAATGTGACCTTCAGCGGCCCTCAGACATTTCAGCAAATTTTAGAAAAAATTCGGATGTCCAAGATAGTCTTGAATATATCGCATAAATTTGCATGTGGTTCTCATGAGAGAGTTTATTACGCTATGGCAAATCATAGTGTAGCTATGACGCAATATAATCAATTTTTTGGGGAAGATTTTTCTGATGGAGATAATATTATATTTTATAAAGGTGTAGATATTGACAGCGAGAGAATAAGGGCGATGTTGTCATCTCCTGATTTGGCGGAGTTGTCCCGCAGTGCCTTGCTGCCTTATCGTCAAAAGCATCGTTGGGCCCTGAGGGCTTCCTTAATTCTTCAGACAATGAATGCTCGGCATTTTCCTCATGAAGTCATCTAATATTCGATGACTTTTATTATGTATCTGTGCTGAGATCACATCTCGTCATCGTCCTGGCGGTCCACCACTTGGCGGGCGATGTCCCAGGAAAATCCGGCCCGGCCCAGGGCTGCCATGTCGCGCTCGCGCAGTTCGGCGCGTTTTTCCGGCAGACGAAAGGGACCGATGCGTCGTCGCCGGGCATAGGCCAGGGCGGCTTGTAAATCCAGATCGACCGGGGTGTCTGGGTCGCCCAGTGGGGCGGCGTCCTGGCGCAGATCGTCAATGGCGGCGTCGATGTGATCGCCCCCCAACCCCTTGACAGCCAGGTTCTGGCGGATAGCGCGTAGCGATGTGCCGCGCCGGTGCAGGCTGCGGGCCCGCGATTCGGCGTAAAGCTGATCGTTCAACAGGCCGCTTTCCTGATAGCGGGCCACCAACTGATCCACCAGTTCCGCCCCCAGGGCCGGATCGTCGCCATGATAGCGGGCCGAACGCTCGACCCGGCGCAGCAGCACGCGGCGTAAATTTTCCGATGAGCTGGCGAAGCGCTCAAGGTAATGCAGGGCCACGTTTTCCAGGTGGGCCTTGGTGATCCGCTTGGGCGGTTTTTTCTCGGTATTTTTCTGCGTGGGGGTCTTGCTCATTGGCACAGCATAGCGCAGATTCCCCGCCCATGAGCTATTCAGATCCCGCCCCCTTGTCCGCCGCCCCGGATGATCTTCCGGTTTCCTCTCACAATGCGCCCCCGGCCCCGCGCCGGTTGGGGCGCATCAACTGGTTGGGGCTCTATACCCTGACCGCCAAGGAAATCCGGCGGTTCATCAAGGTCTATTTCCAGACCATCATCGCCCCGGTGGTGACCACATTGCTGTTTCTGGCGGTCTTCGTGCTGGCGCTGGGGGGTAAGGCTGCGGATGTGGATGGCGTGCCGTTCGCGGAATTTCTGGCCCCTGGCCTGATCATGATGGCGATGGTCCAGAACGCCTTTGCCAACACCTCGTCCTCGCTGATCATTTCCAAGGTCCAGGGCAACATCGTCGATGTGTTGATGCCGCCCCTGTCGCCGCTGGAACAGACCCTGGCTTTTGCCTTGGGCGGCGTGGCGCGTGGGCTGGTGGTCGGAGTGGCGGTGTCGGCGGGTGTGGTGCTGTTCGTCCATCTGCCGGTCCATTCTCCGCTGTTGATCCTCTATCACGCGGTGATGGCGTCGCTGATGCTGTCGCTTTTGGGCATGATCGGCGGCATTTGGGCCGACAAGTTTGATCATATGGCGGCGGTGACCAACTTTATCGTCACGCCGCTGTCGTTCCTGTCGGGCACCTTTTACACCATCGAACGTCTGCCTCAGACCTTCCAGTCGGTGGCTCTGTCCAACCCATTCTTTTATATGATCGACGGCTTCCGCTATGGCTTCATCGGTCATGCCGACGGCTCGCTGGCGCTGGGGGCGCTGCTGGTTCTGTTGGCCGATCTGGTGCTGGCGTTTGTCGCTTATCGGATGTTTCGCACCGGCTACAAGTTGAAGGCCTGATGTGAAACTTCGCTTGGGGGCAATCCCCAAGCGTTGACATTTGATCAAAAGGCGCGGATATTCTGCCGCTTTCCTGTGAGCGCCGTGGCTTGCCACCCCTCTAACCTGCGTTCGGGAGAGTGAAGTGATCCCATCCGTAATGCCTACTTATGCGCGTGCCGACATCTCTTTCGAGAGAGGCGAGGGCCCCTATCTGTATGCAACGGATGGCCGACGATTCCTCGATTTCGCTTCGGGCGTCGCGGTTAACGCGCTGGGGCATTGCCACCCGCATCTGGTTGCGGCGCTGAAGGCGCAGGCCGAGAAGCTGTGGCATTGCTCGAACCTCTATAAGGTTCCGGGGCAGGAAAAAGTCTCGAAGCGGCTGATCGCCAACAGCTTCGCCGACACCGTGTTTTTCAGCAATTCCGGCGCGGAAGCGATGGAAGGCGTGATCAAAGTGATGCGCAAGTATCACTATGAAAGCGGCCATCCCGAACGCACCCGGATTCTGGCGGCCGGCGGGGCTTTCCATGGCCGTACCCTGGCCACTCTGGCGGCGGGCGGGCAGGAAAAGCACCTCAAGGGCTTTTTCCCGACCGTCGATGGTTTCGACCGCATCGTCTTTAACGATCTCGACAGCGTGCGCGCCGCCATTACGCCTGAAACCGCCGGTATCCTGGTGGAGCCGGTGCAGGGCGAGGGCGGGGTGACACCGGCCACCGTGGAATTCCTGCAAGGTCTGCGCGCCATCGCCGATGAACACGGCATCCTGCTGGGCTTCGACGAAGTGCAGTCGGGTATGGGCCGCACCGGCAAGCTGTTCGCCCATGAATGGGCGGGCATTACTCCGGACGTGCTGGGCACCGCCAAGGGCCTGGGCAGCGGCTTCCCGGTCGGGGCCATTCTGGCGACCGAAAAGGCCGCTGTCGGCATGACCGCGGGCACCCATGGCAGCACCTTTGGCGGCAATCCGCTGGCGATGGCCGTGGCCGACGCCGTGCTCGACGTGATGTTGGCCCCCGGCTTCTTTGACCATGTGCTGTCTATTTCGGCTCTGCTGTGGGACGAAATGGGCAAGCTGGTGGCTGCCCATCCCAAGGTTCTCGAAGAACGACGCGGGCGCGGCCTGCTGGTCGGTCTGAAGTGCCGCGTTCCCAACACCGACTTTGGCAAGACGGCGTTGAAACACGGCCTGTTGACCGTGGGTGCGGGCGACAATGTGGTGCGTCTGGTGCCGCCGCTTGTCATCGAACCGGCCCAGGTGGCCGAAGCTATGGAAATTCTTGGCCGCGTTTGCGCGGAACTGGCGGTTTAAATATGTCTGTGCGCCATTTTCTGGATTTAGACCAGTTTGACACTCAGACCCTGCGTCAGATCATTGACCTGGGGAAGGCTTACAAGAACGGTACGGCGGAAAATCCCCGCCCGCTGCAAAATCGCATGCTGGCGATGATTTTTGAAAAGCCCTCGACCCGCACCCGCGTCTCGTTCGAGGCCGGGATGCGTCAGTTGGGCGGCGACGTCATCGTCTTGTCGGCCAACGAAACCCAGTTGGGCCGTGGCGAAACCGTCGCCGATACCGCCCGCGTACTGTCGCGCTTTGTCGATGCCATCATGATCCGCACCAATGCGCCGTCCAAGCTGACCGATCTGGTCACCTATGGCAGCGTGCCGGTGATCAACGGTCTGACCGACGATACCCATCCCTGTCAGGTGATGGCCGACGTCATGACTTATGAGGAACATCGCGGCACCCTGGAAGGCAAAGTCGTGGCCTGGTTGGGCGACGGCAACAATGTGGCCGCCAGCTGGATCCAGGCTGCGGCGCATTTCGGCTGCGAAATCCGTCTGGCCTGCCCGCCGTCCCTGATGCCCAATCCCAAGGTGGTGGACTGGGCTCGCGCCAAGGGGGCTCAGGTGGTGCTGACCACCGATCCGGTGGAAGCCATCAGCGGGGCCGATTGCGTGGTGACCGACACCTGGCTGTCCATGGGCTGTCAGGATATGACCCGTCATGACCTGCTGTCGCCTTATCAGGTGAACGAAGGCATGATGGCCCGCGCCAAGGGCGACGCTTTGTTCATGCACTGCCTGCCCGCCCACCGTGGCGAGGAAGTGACCGATCCCGTCATCGACGGACCGCAGTCGGTGGTGTGGGACGAAGCGGAAAACCGCATGCATGTGCAAAAGGCCATTCTGACGTGGTGCCTGGCGTGAGCGACGCTTTCAGCGACATCATTCAGTCCTTCATGGTGGAAGCCGGGGCGGTGCGCGGCCGTCTGGTCCGTCTCGGCCCGGCTTTGACCTCGATCCTGCACGGCCATGATTATCCCCGCCCGGTGGCGGAACGTCTGGCGGAAACCATGGCCTTGGCTTCGGCTCTGGCGGGATCGCTGAAATATGACGGCATCTTCACCCTGCAAGTGCAGTCGGACGGGCCGATCTCGTTGATCGTTGCCGACATCACCACTGCGGGCGATCTGCGCGGCTATGCCCGTTTCGACGCCGAAAAGCTGGCGGCTGCCCAGGCCGATCCGGCGGAAAAGGGTGTGGTGGCCCGCTATCTCGGCAAGGGCTATCTGGCCTTTACCGTCGATCAGGGGGCCGATACCGACCGTTACCAGGGCATTGTCGAACTGACCGGCGACAGTCTGGCCGATTGTGCTGACGAATATTTCAGTCAGTCGGAACAGTTGGACACCCATATCGTTCTGTCGGTTCAGGCTCCTGCCGCCGATCAGGTCGGGACCAATGACTGGCGCGCCGCTGCCTTGATGGTGCAGCGCATGCCGACCGGCGGCAACAGCCCGATCCTGACTGCCGAACAGGCCGACGAAACCTGGCGTCGCACCGAAATTCTGGCGCGCAGCGTCAAGGACGCCGAACTGTTCGACGAAACCTTGAGCGCGGACCGTCTGCTCTATCGTCTGTATCATGCCGACGGGTTGCAGGTTCAGGACGCGCGGCCCCTGCGGGCCAAGTGCCGTTGTTCCGCCGAACGGGTGGAAGGGACGCTGAAGTCGTTCCCCCGCGCCGATGTGGAAAGCATGAAGACCGATGATGGTCGGGTCGAGGTGGTGTGCGAGTTCTGTAAGACCGCCTATGTCTATGACGACGCCGACCTGGATCGGATTTACGGGGCCTGAGGGCCGGTCTTTCTTCCGATTGCCAACGCCGCCGTCCGGTTGTCGCTTGACGGCGGCGTTTTGCATGCCAAATTCTAACCGTCCTTTTCGTCAGCAGGAAAAAATACCATGTCGATCCGGCTTTTGCGCCAAGTTGGGCTTGTCATCGGTTTGGGCGTGATGCTGTCCGCCTGTTCCAGCGTCAATCCGCCGCCGTCGCGTCTGCCTGAACTGTCGTTCAGCCAGTTCGCCCCCTATCGCCTGAATGTGGGCCGTATCGAGGTGGTGTCGCAGTTCCAGCCGGTGGCCCAGGCCCCGCATATCGAATACGACATGCCCGTCGCCCCTGAAAACGCCATCAAGCGCTGGGTGCAGGACCGGATGCAGCCGGTCGGCCGCACCGGCACCTTGCGCGTCGTGATCCGCGATGCCTCGGCCATTGAAACGGCCCTTAAGACCGATACAGGCTTTACCGGCATGTTCAAGAAGGAACAGGCCTCGCGCATTGATATGACCGCCGACATCGCCTTGCAGATGCTGGATGACCGTCAGTTTGTGATTGCCGAAGTGTCGGGC
>JASLCK010000376.1 GCA_030151865.1 Rhodospirillaceae bacterium
TACACACTTTCCAGGCGTGCGCCTTCGACCACTCGGCCACCCATCCGCAAGCCGCCAGCGGCGGAAACGGAGGCGCAAAATAGCCGAGGCATTTGGGGATTGCAACCCCTCGATCACCGAGGTGGTGTTGAATTTCGAATGTTTTTGTGGCAATAGCAGTTTTGGGGAAGCACATGACGCAAACCTTTCGACCTGAGGTCGATTTGCCGGACTGTTCGGCATTCGGGGGATAGCATGCTGCTTGGCAGGTTATTGGGCTGGATTTTTGTTGGGGTCGCCTTGCTGATCGGGTCGGGCGATGTGGTGATGGCGTTTGGGTTTGGCGATATGCCGGCCCTGGCCACGGGGGATCTTTGGGTAATGCTCGGCTCGGCCGCGCCGGTCCATTCGACCGCTGCGTCCCTGCTGCTGGCGATCCCGGCTTGGCTGGTGACTGGCGCTGTCGGCTTGTCGCTGCTGCTGTTATGCCGTGAACGCCGTCGTTATTATTTCCGCCACATCTGATCTGGATTGATCACGCTGTGCCCAGCGCTGCCGCCAGTTTGGCGATAAACCGTTCCCATCCGGCGGCAGGCGCGGCAGCGGGCTCCAGGGCGATGCCGACCGACAGAATGCGGCCGTTGCGCATTTCCCGCACGATCAGATCGACCGCTCCCAGACGCAGGCGGTCGCCCACTTCCAGATCCTGACGGAATTCCCGGCGGAACAGTTCGGCCAGGGTCACCTCGTCATTTTCCATCGTCAGCGGCAGGTCATAGGCTTCCCGTAGCGAACGCACGGTCACATCCGGACCGATGGCAAAATCACCATAAAGAGCGGCATCGGATTCTTGTTCTTCCGGCAATTGACCAAACAACTTGTCCAACAGCGGCACCTGGGTGGGGGCGGCCAGCAGATAAACCCGATCCCCTGCCAGAAGAATCTTCGGTGCATTGCGCACCCGACCGCCCCGGCGCACCAGCACCGGACGCGCCCAGCGCGGTAAGGGCCGACCCTGCGCCACGGCACTGTCGGGATGCAGCACATAAGCCACCAGTTCGCGGTCGGCCAAGCCCGGTAAATCGACTTCCATCCGGTCCACCGGGCCAGCCTGCTCTGGCACAATCAAGCCCAGCCACTTGGCCAGGGGACGCACCGTCAGCCCCTGGATCAGCAGGGATGCCAGCACCACCAGAAACGAGATGTCAAAGAAAGCCTGACTGCCCGGCACATGCTCCAACACCGGGACCAGAGCCAACAGAATCGACACCGCGCCGCGCAGCCCGACCCAGCCGATAAAAACCCGCTCGCGTCTGCCGAAGCGGAACGGCAGCAGACACAACAGCACCGCCAATGGGCGGGCGAGAAAGATCAGCACGGCGGCCAGCAAACCGGCAGGCCACAAGAGGTCGATAAACTGGCTGGGCTTGGCCAACAGCCCCAGCGTGACAAACATAGCGATCTGCGCCAGCCAGGTCAGCCCATCCAGAAAACGCCGCAACCCGCCGGAAGCGTTCAGCCGGGCATTGCCTGCCGCCAACCCCGCCAGATAGGCCGCCAGAAAGCCGCTGCCGCCCACCAGATTGGTCAGGGCGAACACCGTAATCGCCAGCCCCATCACCACCACCGGGTAAAGCCCCTGCTCCAGCCGGATGCGGTTGACCACGAAGATAATGCAGGCCCCGCCCAGCAGCCCCAGAACCACGCCGCCGCCCAATTGCAGCAGCAATTCCCCTGCCAGCAGCAGCGGCGACGGGGTATCTGCATGGGTCAGCACCGCAGCCAAGGTCAGGGTCAGAAAGATCGCCACCGGGTCATTGGTGCCCGATTCCACTTCCAGAGTGGAACGCACCCGGTCACGGATGGTGATACCCCCGACCCGCAATAGAAAGAACAGAGCCGCCGCATCGGTGGAACTGAGCACCGTTCCCAGCAACAAGGCCAAGGGCCAGCTTAAACCCAGCAGGTAATGACCAGGCACAGCCAAAAGCCCCGACGTGATCAGCACGCCCAGGGACGCCAGCAAAACGGCGGGTGCCGCAGCCTGGCGATAACTTTTCAGGCTGGTATGGAAACCGCTGTCGAACAGAATGACCGCCAGGGCCGAACTACCGATCAGATAAGCGTTAGGGGCATCGGCAAAGACGATACCGCCAGGCCCGTCGGGACCCGCCAGCAGGCCGACCACCAGAAACAGCAGCAACAGCGGCGCGCCGAAGCGAAAGGCCAAAACGCTGGTGAACACGCTGGCCACCGCCAGCCCGGCACAAACCAAAATGATCAGGTTGATGCCGTCCATCGGCCCTTTCCATTGTCCAAACGCTGCGTGTTTATATCCCCATGGTGACGGCTGTGGCCCCCAGGGTCAACCACACCGGCCGTGTTACACCGAAGGACGCCGAAATTCAGGCATCAGGAATCCAGAAATGGGCAATCGCCCCCCCTTCCGGGCTGGAATCTAACCACAAGCGCCCCTTATGGATGCGCGCCACGTTCAATGCCGACATCAGCCCTAGCCCCGCCCCCGGAAAATCGGACCGGGAATGTAAACGCGAGAACGGACGGATCAGCGTTTCCAGGTGCTGCGGTTCAATGCCGATACCATTGTCAGTGATATCAAAACGCCAGCCATGCCCGTCATGCTGGGCCGAGACATCCACATGCGGCTGCACATCGGCTGCGACATACTTAACCGCGTTGTCCAACAGATTACGAAACAGCAATGACAACAAGGCGGGATCGCAGGTCACCGTGGGCAGATCGCCAATGACGAAGACCGGCTTACGGGTTGGATCACGGGCAGGCGGCAGGGCGGCGATGGCGTTTTCGATAATCCGACGGCTGTCGGCGGCGACGAAATCACGCAACGGCTTGCCACTGCGGCTGTAATCGGCCAGACCACGCACCACCAGATCCATCTGACGGCTGCCGTCCAAAACCGCTTGCAGGCTTTCCCGCGCTTCGTCAGTCAAAGCGGAACCGAACTGACGCTCCAACAACTGGGTATAAAGCAGTACCTGACGGATCGGCTCGCGCAGATCATGGGATGCGGCGTACAGCAAT
Source organism: Rhodospirillaceae bacterium (assembly GCA_030151865.1). Lineage (GTDB taxonomy): Bacteria > Pseudomonadota > Alphaproteobacteria > Rhodospirillales > Magnetospirillaceae > JASLCK01. Next base: position 3,043 of record JASLCK010000376.1, read on the forward strand.
TGCTCCAACTCGGTCTTGGTTTCCAGCAACTGGTTGGCACTTTGCTTTTGCGCAGTGATGTCGCGCACCGACACGCGAAAGCCCAGTCCGCCCCCGTCAGCATCAAAAATCGGCTGCCAAGACGCCGCTACCCACACCACCGCATCGTCGCGACGACGGATGCGCAATTCCACATCCTGTCCGGTTTCACCCGCCTTGGCCCGCTCCACCATCTGGGCGGCCTGGGGCTGGTCTTCCTCCCACACCAGATACATGGGGAAGTCCTGATACCGATACAGGCTGTCGGGGCTGTGGCCGGTGATGCGTTCCACTGCCGGATTGACCCAGCGCAGCCGACCGCTGGGGTCAAACCACATTTCCCAGGCATAGGTGTAATCGGCAATCGCGCGGAAACGCTGTTGGTTTTCCTGTACTTGGGCCAACCGCAATTGCACCGCATCCGACATGGTGTTGAAGGTACGGGCCAACTCGGCGATCTCGTCATGCCCATCTTCCGCCAGCCGGACAGAAAAGTCCCCTTGGGCGACACGGGCCGACGCTTCGATCAACTGGTTCAGATGGCGGGTCAGCCAGAACACCACCGCCGTCAACAAAGCCAGGGTCAGCACCACTTCGGTCACGGCGATACCGATGCTTTGGGTTAAAAGCTCGCCCCGGGCCTGCCCCAGAAAGCTGGTATCCAGGCCGTAATGGGCGACACCATAGCGTTGCCCCAAAAAGGTGATGTCGAACGCCCCGTTATAAGCGCCATGATCCGGCAAATCGGGGTCTTCGGGCGGAATCCCCGCCTCGGCGGAACGGCCAATACGGCCCACAACCCGACCGACACTGTCTTCCACCACCATATAGGTCATGCCGCGAATGCTGACCCAACCTTCGATTACACTTTGCAGGGATGCATAGTCACGCGACGCCAACAGCGAGGCCAGAGTGATGTTGAACGATGCTTCCTGCGCATCCAGACGAACCTGCGTATTGGTCACCAGATGATCATGGATCAGGCGCGCCCCATTAGCGACCAAAAGGGTCAGCATCACCACTTCGACAATGACGCTCAGCAACAGCAACCGCAGTCTAAACGATCGCCCCCGCCCCCAGGAGGCCAGACGGCCCAGCAATCCAGGGCTCTCCATTTCGTGGGATACCGCAAGGGTGGGCTGATCGTCGGTCATTGGGTCTATCCGATCCGTTTCAGCAAAAGGTCCGTATAAGGACGGGCAGCCTGGATGTCATCTTCGGTCAGGGGCAGCAAACCCTGAAAGCCGGTAGCGGCAAAAAAATCACGTCCGGCGGAACTGTCGGGAAATGCCGCCAGGGTCTGGCGGATTTCGGCAATCAGACCCGCCCCCAAGCGGGGATGAGCCAGAATCGATTGATGAGGCGCGACCACTGGGCATTCGATGGTCGACACTTTATCGCGGACCGCCTCTGACGCCTGACGCAAGGGCGTAGTGCCGCTGATGGCGGCGCTGGCGTCACCCAGCGCCACACCGCGAATGGCGTTGCCGTGGGTAGAGGCCTCGATCAAGTCATAATCGCGCCCGGACACCAGATTGAAGTCCCTCTCCAACCAATATTCGGCGACCAAAGAGAGGGCGGCCATGCTGTCCGCCGTCAGAACCCGTTGATTGCGCAATTGCGCCGGTGACGTAATGCCCCCGTTCTTGGCGACAATGATCGCCGGACGCAGTTCGACCTTATAGCGAAACAGCGGAACGTAACCCAAATCGGCGGCGATCACGCCGAGGTGCGGAGCTGTGATCAAAAGATCAAAGGACTGCGAGCGCAGATCCCCCAAATGGGCGCGAAAATTGGCGGCGGTGTAAAACTCGACCGGACGCCCCAGACCTTGCAGCAAGCCCTGCCGCAGCGGTGCGTACAACCGCAGCAAGGCCAGGGTGGGCTGGGTTGGCAGCAGACCGACCCGCAAGGCGGGTATCCAATCCTCCTCGGCCATGGCGCAACGTCCGCCGCCACTGGACAAAGCCAGCGCTGCGAACGGCAAAGTCTTCAGGAACCACCGCCTGGATCGCATACCCGAAAGTCCCCACTCTCCTTGTGCGAGGGGGACATACTAAGGGCTAATCAAAAGAATGACAAACGTCACAAACAAGAAATCGCCAGATCAGATGCGAGTATTTCCATCAGATTTCCCGCTGTCCGTGCAAAATACGCAAAACGCCGCACCACATTGGTTGCCAAAAAGGCAAGATATGCACGCGCCATCAGGCAATATTAGAAAATAGTCTTATTGATGCCCCCACAAACCAATCCCCCCGATCGGCTGGATCGGGGGGATTATCCTGGTCTGTTTTTTGTTACGTTTGATCTTCTTAGAGGCTGTTTGAGAATTCGTTTCGGGGTGCATGATCGCGTCAGATTGCCGCCGAAATAAAGTTATCAAACAGGCTCTTAAGCTGATGCAACGTTCGACAGATACCGGGCCACCTCGTCCCGCAGGCTTTGCGCCTGGGTACCCAGATAACCCGAAGCCCCCAGAACCTGATCAGACGATTGTTTGGCGTGATCCAAGGCATTGGAAACACCGCCGATATTGCTGGTGACCTCGATGGTGCCGCGCGCCGCCTCCTGAACATTGCGGGTGATTTCCTGGGTGGCCGCGCCTTGCTCTTCCATGGCGGCGGAAATCGCGGTGGAAATCTCGCTCATTTGACCGATGGTGCTGTTGATGCCTTCGATAGCTTTGACGGCGCTATCGACAACCCCCTGCATCTCGGAAACCTGAGCGGCGATTTCCTCGGTCGCTTTGCCGGTCTGGTTGGCCAGGGTCTTGACCTCGCCCGCAACGACGGCGA
>JASLCK010000379.1 GCA_030151865.1 Rhodospirillaceae bacterium
CAGGATCAAGCCAAGCCGTGACAAGGGGCCGGTCTTTGCGATAGGGTCTCGCCCATGGATTTTACCACTCCTCTGGTGCGCGGCACCCTGATTCGCCGCTATAAGCGTTTTCTGTGCGACATCACCCTGGACGACGGGCAGGTTGTCACCGCCCATGTCGCCAATTCCGGGGCGATGACCGGGCTGAACGCGCCGGGGCTGGAAGTCTGGCTGTCCCATTCCGACAACCCCGCCCGCAAGTTGGCCTGGAGTTGGGAACTGGCCCGCATCGACGGCCATCTGGTGGGCATCAACACGTCCCGCCCCAACGCCATCGCCGCCGAAGCCATTGCAGCAGGCAAGATACCGGCCCTGGCCGGATATCAGAGCTTGCGGCGCGAGGTGGCTTATGGCCGCAATTCCCGCATCGACCTGTTGTTGGAAGACCCCGACCGCCCCAAATGTTATGTCGAGGTCAAGAACGTGCATCTGAAGCGCGGGGACGCCGCCTGCTTCCCCGATGCGGTGACCGCACGCGGTGCAAAGCATCTGGTGGAACTGAGCGACATGGTCGCCCAGGGGCATCGCGCCGTGATGCTGTATCTGGTGCAGCGCCAGGACTGCCAATGGTTCGAACCCGCCGCCGACGTCGATCCCGCCTATGCCGAAGGGCTGGGCCGCGCGGTATCGGCAGGCGTCGAGACCTTATGTTATGATTGTTCAATTTTGCTGGACGGCATATCCATCGGCAACCCAATGCCCTTGCGCCTGACCGCCAGCCCAGACCAATAAGGACGAAGCACTTCCATGGAAAACGAGGATCGCCATTCCGGCAACCGCATCCCCCTGCACGGCCCCGAAGATTTCGAAGGCATGCGCAAGGCCGGACGACTGGCGGCTGAATGTTTGGACTTCATCACCCCTTACGTGGTGCCCGGCGTCACCACCGGCGAACTTGACCGTCTGTGCGCCGAATTCGTCGCCCAGCGCGGCGGCATCTCGGCCCCGCTGAATTATCGCGGCTATCCGAAGTCCTGCTGTATCTCGCTGAACCATGTGGTGTGCCACGGCATCCCCGGCGACAAAAAGCTGGAAGACGGCGACATTCTGAACATCGACGTCACCCCCCTGGTGGATGGCTGGCACGGCGATTCCAGCCGCATGTATTATGCGGGCAAGGTGGGCGTCAAAGCCCGCAAGCTGGTGGAAGTGACCTATGAATGCCTGATGCGCGGCATCGAGGTGGTCAAGCCCGGCGCCACCCTGGGCGATATCGGTCACGCCATCCAGACCTTCGCCGAGAAGAACCGTTTCTCGGTGGTGCGTGATTTCTGCGGGCACGGCCTGGGCCGCATCTTCCACGAAGCCCCCAATGTTCTGCATTACGGCAAACCCGGCCATGGCACGGTGTTGCAGGAAGGCATGTTCTTCACCATCGAACCGATGATCAATGCGGGCCGCTATGACGTGAAGATCCTGTCCGACGGCTGGACCGCGGTAACCAAGGATAAGAGCCTGTCGGCGCAGTTCGAACATTCCATCGCCGTCACCAAGGACGGCTATGAAATCTTCACCACCTCTCCCGCCGGGCTGCATTGCCCGCCTTACGCGGCCTGACGCCCCGACCATCCCATGTCCGACAGTGCGCCGCCATCCGCCGCCGAGGAAAACCAGCCTCATTACCGGGGCCATCGCCAAAGGCTAAAGGACCGCTTTTTACAAGGCGGTCCCGATGCGCTGCCGGATTATGAACTGCTGGAATTACTGTTGTTTCTGGGCATTCCGCAAAAGGACGTCAAGCCGCTGGCCAAAACTCTGCTGGCCCGCTTCAACGGTTTTTCCGGTGTGCTGAACGCCAGCCCGGAAGCGCTGATGGGCATAGACGGCATCAAGGAAAACGCCGCAACCGCGTTAAAGGTGGTGCAGGCCGCCGCCCAGCGGCTGGCGCGCGAGGAAGTGATCAACCGCCCGGTTCTGGCATCGTGGGACCGGCTTTTGGATTACTGCCGCATCACCCTGTCGCACCGGGAAACCGAGCAGTTTCATCTGCTGTTCCTGGATAAGAAAAACGTCCTGATCGCCGACGAGGCTCAGCAGAAAGGCACGGTCGATCACACCCCGGTCTATCCCCGCGAAGTGGTCAAACGCGCCCTGGAACTGAACGCCAGCGCCGTGATCTTGGTGCACAACCACCCCTCGGGCGACCCCACTCCCAGCCGCGCCGATATCGAAATGACCCGCCTGATCCGCGACGCCGCCAAGGCCGTCGGCATTACCGTGCATGACCATCTGATCATCGGCAAAACCGGTCACAACAGCTTTAAATCACAGGGACTGCTTTAGCTGGGACTGCTTTACAGAAAACGGCCCCGAAGCAATCTTCGGGGCCGTTTCTCATACTGCTTGATCAGGCAGCTTTGCGGCTTTGCAGATAGGTCGCAAAGGCCCGGTCTTCTTTCTGGATATGCACCTTCAGCCAATCGGCGCTGAACTCGAAGAAGCGGGTGGCGGCATCGGGCTGCCCGCTCAACAGGGCCTGCTTGCGGTTTTCCAGCTCACGCAGGAAGGTCGCATGGTCCTGCGCATGCTTGCCAAGGCCAGGATAGGCATGGCGGCGCATTGCATCTTCTTCCTCGGCGAAGTGCTTGCTCATGCTGTCGGACCATTGGGCCAACATCTTCCGGGTGGCCTCATCGCCCTGGCCGTCCATCATCTTGGTGAAGTAATCGTTCATCTGCTCGAAGGCCTGGCGATGGTGACGGTCCACTTCCGGCACGCCGACCGACAGGGCATCGTCCCACTTGAAGACCTCCACCTGATCCTTGTCGTGACGGACCTGGGTCAGGAAGTGGCTGACTTCCATCTTCAGCCGTTCGGCCTGCTGGGACAGATCCGTGGCGGAAACATTGATCTGCTCGGCGGCGTTGCCGGTTTCCCGCGCCTCCATCTCCACCTGTTCGATGTTGCTCGATACTTCATGGGTGCCGATGGCGGCCTGATCGACGTTGCGGGCGATCTCGCTGGTGGCGGCACTTTGTTCCTGCACCGCCGACGCCACCACGGCGTTGATCTCGCTGACTTCGGTAATCACCTTGCCGATGGACAAAACCGCTTCAACCGCATCCTTGGTGCCGGACTGGACAGCGGCAATCTTGGATGCGATTTCATCGGTGGCCTTGGCGGTCTGATTGGCCAGGTTCTTTACTTCCGAGGCCACCACGGCGAACCCCTTGCCCGCATCCCCAGCCCGCGCCGCCTCGATGGTGGCATTCAGGGCCAGCAGGTTGGTCTGGCTGGCGATGTCGTTGATCAGGGCGACAATCTCGCCAATGCTGCCGACATTGTCCGACAACACGCTGATCAGGTCCGAGGTATGGTGCGCTTCGTCATTGGCGCGGCTGGAAACGGCCTGAGCCCGCTCCACCTGTCCGGCAATTTCACGGATCGAGGAGGACAGTTCCTCGGTCGCGGTAGCGACGGTTTCCACATTGGCCGATGCCTGTTCAGCCGCAGCCGACACCACGGTCGCCTGGGAGCTGGTTTCCTGCGCGGTCGAGGCCATCTGTTTTGACGACGCCTGCAACTGCACCGCCGCCGACGTCACCGCTTCCACCACGGTGCCGACCTGATGTTCAAAGGTGTCGGCCAGCTTGCGCAACGCCAGTTTGCGTTCCTCGGCGGCATGCAGCTTCTGCTCTTCCTGTTCGGCGCGCATGCGATCATTGGCGATCAAGTTGTCCTTGAACACCGCCAGGGCCTTGGCCATCTGGCTGATTTCATCGCGGCCCTTCTGGGCGGGAATCGTCACCGAAGTATCGCCATGCGACAACAGCAGCATAGCTTCGGTCATGCCGCTGACGGGGCGCGAAATGGCGTTGCCCAGCAGCCAGGACACGATACCGCCCA
>JASLCK010000024.1 GCA_030151865.1 Rhodospirillaceae bacterium
AGTTCATCTCGCCCGCCACCAACAAGCGTACCGACAAATATGGCGGCAGCCTGGAAAACCGCCTGCGCTTCCCGCAAGAGATCGTTGCCGCCGTGCGCAAGGCTTGCGGGGCGGATTTTATCATCGTCTATCGTCTGTCGATGATCGATCTGGTGCCCGACGGCTGCACCCTGGACGAAACCATCCAACTGGCCAAGTTGATCGAAGCCGCCGGGGCCAGCATCCTTAATTCCGGCATCGGCTGGCACGAAGCGCGCGTTCCCACCATCGTCACCTCGGTGCCGCGCGCCGCCTTTGCCGACATCACCGCCCGGGTGCGCCAGCACGTCACCATTCCGGTGATGGCGTCCAACCGCATCAACACGCCCGACGTGGCGGAAAACATCATCGCATCCGGTCAGGCCGATCTGGTGTCCTTGGCGCGCCCCATGCTGGCCGACCCCTTCTTCGTGCAAAAGGCCGCGCAAGGCCGCGCCGACGAGATCAACACCTGCATCGCCTGCAATCAGGCCTGTCTGGACCACACCTTCGAAATGAAGCGGGCGTCCTGTCTGGTCAATCCGCGTGCCTGCTTTGAAACCGAACTGGTTTACCGCCCCACCGCCTTGCCGAAGAAGATCGCCGTGGTGGGGGCTGGACCCGCCGGTTTGTCCGCCGCCTGCGTCGCCGCCGAGCGCGGCCATGCCGTCACCCTGTTCGATGCCGCCGACCGCATCGGCGGGCAGTTCAACATGGCCGCGCGCATTCCCGGCAAGGAAGAATTCCGCGAAACCCTGCGTTACTTCAAAAAGCGCCTGCAAACCGCCGGGGTCACCGTCGCCCTGGGCCGCAAGATCGGCCCCGACGACCTGTCCGGCTTTGAAGAGGTGATCGTCGCCACCGGCATCGCTCCGCGCAAGCCCCGGATCGACGGCATCGACCACCCCAAGGTGTTGTCCTATGTCGAGGTGTTGAAAGGCGAAAAGCCGGTCGGGCACAAGGTCGCCATCATCGGCGCGGGCGGCATCGGCTTTGACGTCGCCGAATTTCTGGCCCATGGCGAGGATCACGGCCAGCCCCAATCGGTGGCCGACTGGCGGCGTGAATGGGGCTGCGATCCCGACAGCAACCAGCGCGGCGGCCTGACCAAACCCGCCCCCACCCCGGCGGTGCGTCAGATCGCGCTGTTACAACGCAAGACCAGCGCGCTCGGCAAGGATCTCGGCAAGACCTCGGGCTGGGTGCACCGCGCCACCTTGAAGGCCAAGGGCGTCGAAATGCTGGCCGGGGTCAGCTATCGCAAGATCGATGATCAGGGCCTGCATGTGGAAATCGACGGCCAGCCCCGCCTGTTGGATGTCGATACCATCGTCATCTGCGCCGGCCAGGATTCTTTGCGCGATCTCTACCCCGACCAGGGCCAGCGCGACGGCCGCCGCTATCACCTGATCGGCGGGGCGGAATTGGCCGCCGAGTTGGACGCCAAACGCGCCATCCGCCAAGGCGCGGAACTGGCGGCGGGACTGTAGCCCAGATCACCGGGTCACACCCGGTGATGACGATGGGGGGGGAAGGACAGGGAACCCGGTCCTTTCCCCTTAAACCCGACCCTCAGCTATGCAGGCCGGGGGCTTCGTGGCCGGTGCGGGCGACGTATTCGGTATAGCCGCCGCCATATTGGTGCACGCCGTCCGGGGTCAGTTCCAACACCCGGTTCGACAGGGCCGCCAGGAAGTGGCGATCATGCGAGACGAACAGCATGGTGCCTTCATACCCCGCCAGGGCTTTGATCAGCATTTCCTTGGTATCAAGGTCCAGGTGGTTGGTCGGTTCGTCCAGCACCAGGAAGTTGGGCGGATTGAACAGCAAGGTGGCCATCACCAGCCGGGCCTTTTCACCACCCGACAGGACACGGCATTTCTTTTCCACATCATCGCCGGAAAAGCCGAAGCAGCCCGCCAGGGTGCGCAGCGAGCCCTGATTGGCCTGGGGAAACGAGCTTTCCAGGTTTTCAAAGATGGTCAGATCGCCATCCAGCACTTCCATGGCGTGCTGCGAGAAATAGCCCATCTTGACGCTGCCGCCGACGGTCACCGTGCCCTGGTCCGGCTGGGATGCCCCCGCCACCAGCTTCAACAAGGTGGACTTGCCCGCCCCGTTGACGCCCATCACGCACCAGCGTTCCTTGCGGCGGACCATGAAATCCAGCCCCTGATAAATGGTGCGGCTGCCATAGCTTTTATGGACGTTCTTGATCACCACCACATCCTCGCCGGAGCGGGGCGCGGGCTGGAATTCGAAGGCCACGCTCTGGCGGCGCCGGGGCGGCTCGAACCGTTCGATCTTGTCGATTTTCTTGACCCGGCTTTGCACCTGGGCGGCGTGGGAGGCGCGGGCCTTGAAGCGTTCGATGAACTTCAATTCCTTGGCCAGCATGGCTTGCTGGCGGTCGAACTGGGCCTGCTGCTGCTTTTCGTTCAGCGCCCGCTGGCGTTCATAAAACTCGTAATCGCCCGAATAGGTGTTGAGCGAGCCGCCGTCGATTTCAATGATCTTGTTGACGATACGGTTCAGGAACTCGCGGTCGTGCGACGTCATCAGCAACGCGCCCTCGTACCCCTTCAGGAACTCTTCCAGCCAGATCAGGCTTTCCAGGTCCAAGTGGTTGCTGGGTTCGTCCAGCAGCATGGCGTCGGGACGCATCAGCAGAATGCGGGCCAGGGCCACGCGCATCTTCCAGCCGCCCGACAGCCGGGACACGTCCATATCCATCATTTCCTGGCTGAAGCTGAGCCCGGCCAGCACTTCGCGGGCGCGGCCCTCCAGCTCATAGCCGCCCAATTCCTCGAAACGGGCCTGCACTTCGCCATAGCGTTCGACGATGGCGTCCATCTGGTCGGCCTGATCGGGGTCGCACATGGCCGCTTCCAGGCTGGCCAGTTCCGCCGCTACGGTGCTGACCGGACCGGCCCCGTCCATCACCTCGGCCACCGCGCTGCGGCCCGACATTTCGCCGACTTCCTGATTGAAGTAGCCGATGGTGATCTGCTTTTCGACCGCCACCTGACCGTCATCGGGAGCTTCTTCGCCGGTGATCAGGCGGAACAAAGTGGTCTTGCCCGCACCATTGGGACCGACCAGACCGACTTTCTCGCCCCGGTTCAGCACCGCCGAGGATTCGAAGAAAAGGATGCGATGGCTGTTCTGCTTGCTGATGTTTTCTAAACGGATCATCTGCGGCTGGGTTCCCCTGGCGTCGTCGGGCCCCCTTATGCCACAGACCATCGGACCAGCCACAGCCCTTATCGACAGCGCACAAACAAAAAAAGGCCCCGCCGGATTGCTCCGACGGGGCCTTTTGCTTGTGTCGCCTGACGGCTGAACGGTCAGTTCAACGCGCCGACGATTTCTTCGGTGACCTTTTTGGCATCGCCAAACAGCATCATGGTGTTGTCGCGGAAGAACAGTTCGTTATCCACGCCGGCATAGCCGGACGCCATGGACCGCTTGACGAACAGCACGGTCTTGGCCTTTTCCACGTCCAGGATCGGCATGCCGAAAATCGGGCTGGCCGGGTCGGACTTGGCCGCCGGGTTGGTGACGTCGTTGGCGCCGATCACATAAGCCACGTCGGCGGTGCCGAATTCGTGGTTGATCTCTTCCAGTTCGAAGACTTCGTCATAGGGGACGTTGGCTTCGGCCAGCAGAACGTTCATGTGACCGGGCATGCGGCCCGCCACCGGATGGATGGCGTAACGCACATCGACGCCTTCACGCTTCAGGATATCGGCCATTTCACGCAAGGCATGCTGAGCCTGGGCCACGGCCATGCCGTAACCCGGAACAATGATGACCTTGCTGGCGTTCTTCATGATGAAGGCGGCGTCATCGGCCGAACCGGCCTTGACGGCGCGGTCCTGAGCACCGGGGCCACCAGCGGCGGCAGCGCTGCTGTCCCCGCCGAAACCGCCCAGGATGACGTTGATGATCGAACGGTTCATGCCCTTACACATGATGTAGGACAGGATCGCGCCCGACGAACCCACCAGCGCACCGGTGACGATCAACAGCGGGTTTTGCAAGGTGAAGCCGATGCCGCAGGCCGCCCAACCGGAATAGCTGTTCAGCATCGAGACGACGACCGGCATGTCGGCCCCGCCGATCGGCAGGATCAACAGGAAGCCCAGCGCCAGGGCGACAAGGGTGATCAGCAGGAAGGCCAGCGAGGATTCGCTGCCGACACACCACACCACCAGCACCACCAGTAAAATGCCCAGCGCCGCGTTCAGCTTGTGCTGACCGACGAACACCAGGGGCTTGCCCGACACCAGGCCCTGAAGCTTGGCAAAGGCCACCAGCGAACCGGTGAAGGTGATGGCGCCGATCATCAGACCCAGGCTCATTTCCACCAGAGAACCGGCGTGAATGTGGCCCGGCGTGCCGATGTTATAGGCTTCCGGATGCAGGAAAGCGGCCCCGGCGACGAACACCGCCGCCAGACCGACAAGGCTGTGGAACGCCGCCACAAGCTGCGGCAGCGCGGTCATCTGGATCTTCTTGGCCACCACGGCGCCAACCGCGCCGCCGATGGCGATCCCCAGAATGATCATCCAATAGCTGGTAACGCCAGGCGACACCAAGGTGGTGACGATGGCGATGGTCATACCGGCGATGCCCCAGTTATTGCCCTGGCGCGCACTTTCCGGCGAGGAAAGGCCGCGCAGAGCCATAATGAAGCAGACCGAGGCGACCAGATAGGCAAAAGCCGTCAAATTTTCGCTCACAGCGGGCCCCCTTACTTCTGCTTCTTCTTGAACATGGCCAGCATCCGCTGGGTGACGATGAAGCCGCCGAAGATGTTCACCGACGCCAGGACCACGGCGATAAAGCCGAAAATCTTGGACCAGGTGAAATCCGACGGACCCGCCGCCAGCAGCGCGCCGACGATGATCACGGACGAAATGGCGTTGGTCACCGCCATCAAGGGAGAATGCAGAGCCGGCGTCACGCGCCAGACCACGTAATAGCCGACGAACACCGCCAGCACGAACACGGTCAGGAACGACACGAAATTGCCGTGCGCCCCACCTTGCTGCATGGCCAGTTCGGCGGCCTGGGCGGCCAGCTGCTGGGCCTGAACCTGCAAGGCTTGCGCCTGCTCGGCCAGACGGCTGGCGTTCTCAACGATTTGCTGTTCCATTGGTCCTGCCCCCTTAGCCCACCAGAGCCGGATGGATCACCTGGCCGTCCTTGGTCAGGGCGGTTCCCTTGATGATCTCGTCGTCCCAGTTGATCTTCACGCCCTTGTCTTCCTTATCGTAGGACAGGGTCAGGAAGTTCAGGATGTTCTTGGCGAACAACAGGCTGGCGTCGGCGGCCAGACGGGACGGCACGTTGGCATGGCCCACCAGGGTGACGCCGTGCTTGACCACCACCTTGCCGAATTCCGACAAAGGACAGTTGCCGCCCGCTTCGACCGCCAGATCGACGATCACCGAACCCTGGCGCATGTCCTTGACCATGTCCTCGGTAATCAGGACCGGGGCAGGCTTGCCGGGGATCAGCGCGGTAGAAATGGCGATGTCGGTCTTCTTCAGCGTCTCGGCGATCTTGTCCGCCTGCTTACGCTTATAGTCCTCGCCCATTTCCTTGGCATAGCCGCCGCTGGTTTCAGCATCCTGGGACGGAGCCTCGACCTCGACGAATTTGCCGCCCAGGCTTTCCACCTGTTCCTTGACGGCGGGGCGCACGTCAAAGGCATAGACCACGGCGCCCAGGCGCTTGGCGGTGGCAATGGCCTGCAACCCGGCGACACCCGCGCCCAGCACCAGCACGCGGGCGGGCGGAACGGTTCCGGCGGCAGTCATCATCATCGGAAAAGCACGGCCATATTCGGCCGCCGCGTCCAGCACGGACTTGTACCCGGCCAGATTGGACTGCGACGACAAGATATCCATGTTCTGCGCGCGCGAAATACGCGGCAGCAGTTCGAGCGCAAAGGCGGTCACACCGCGCTCGGCATAGCTTTTCACCTGATCCTTGTTTTGCAAGGCGGCCAGGTGGGAAATCAGAATGGACCCGGATTTCATCAGGGCAACTTCGTCCAGACCTTCTTCGGCGGTCAGCGGACGGGCAACCTTGATGACGATGTCGGCATCGGCCAGAGCCTGAGCTTCATCGGCGGCGATCGAAGCGCCCGCGGCGACGAAAGCGTCATCGGAAATCGACGCCCCCTGACCTGCCCCGGTTTCGACAACAACCTGGAACCCCATCCCGACATACTTCTTCACGGTGTCCGGCGAAGCGGCGACGCGCGCTTCATCGGCGCGGCGCTCCTTCGGGATCGCGATCTTCATTGAACTCTCCCCTTCCCATCAGAGTGATGTTCGTAAGCTTTGGACACAAACTTTGCCCCCTCATCAGGGTTTTGCCAAGGGCTTCCCCGAGAAGGTTGTGCGAAAGACAATCATGACCCAAGGTTAACGTATACGTAAACCCCGATTTTTCCCAGCAGCCCCGACAGAGACTCTTCGCACAGGCGCTTCATCAACCCATACCCGGACGGCCAGGGCAACAGCAAAATTGTGCGGCGCAACAATTCCCTGTGGAGAAAAGGGGATCACGCAGTCAGAACATCGTTAAGATCAGCGAAAATCAAGGCATTGCGCTGCTTTTCGGCCAGTTTGGCGACATCGAAATCGCCGATCAACCCCTGGAACAATTGGTGCCAATTGATCTCCGCCCGCAGGTGGAGGAACACCGACCCCAGCCCGACGGCGGCGCGGTCCATCAGCACAAATTCCCGCGGCGGACGGATGCCACCCAGGCGTTTCAACTCGGCATGAACTTTTTCCGCCACCGCGCGGCCATAGGTGCCGCCGCCCTCTTCGTTGATGGGCCGTGCCCGGTCTTCCAGCAGCGGGCCGTAAATAAAGCCCGCCCACAGGTTCAAGACGTCGATGACTTCGTTGGTCAGTCCCTGAAAACCCCAACTGGCATAGGCATGGGCCGCCATGTCGCGGTCGCCCTTTTCCAGGGCATGATAAAGATCGATCACGCCCTGCACGAAGGATGGCGGGAACACTCGGATACAGCCAAAATCCAACAGATTGATCGACTGGTCAGCGGACCGCACGGTGTAATTGCCCAAATGGGGGTCGCCATGGATCACCCCATATTCGTAAAACGGCACATACCAGGCACGGAACATATTGTGGGCCAGAATGTTGCGGGTTTCCTGGTGATGATCGACATAGCTGAGCAGACGTTCGCCATCCTGCCAGGTCATGCTCAGCAACCGGCGCGTGGTCAGATCAGGCAAGACTTCCGGCACATGCACTCCGGCCTCGTCGGCCAGCATGTGGGAGTAAAGACGCATGTTGCGGGCTTCGCGCTGGTAATCCAGTTCTTCGCGCAGGCGTTCGGCCAGTTCGTCCTGGATTTCGCTGGGGTCGATGGCCTTGTCGTAACCGCGATAGAGGCTGATGATCAGCCGCAATTGCTTCAAATCGGCTTCGACCACCGACGCCATATC
>JASLCK010000031.1 GCA_030151865.1 Rhodospirillaceae bacterium
GTCGTAAGCTTGGGAAGCTTCTGCTCTACCATTGAGCTACACCCGCGCCGGGTGTGGTTCGGTTGCGAACCAGAGGGGCATGATATAAGGCAAAAGGGCCGGGGCTGTCCAGTCCCGGCCCGATGCTTTTTTAAAAAACCTGTCTTAGCCGACGATGTGATACCCGCCATCGACGAAGAAGGTGGCGCCGGTCATGCTCTTGGCGGCGTCGGTGCACAGGAAGGCGGCGACATTGCCGCAATCTTCGATGCTGACCAGATGGTGCTGGGGCGCACGCGATGCGGCCTGTTCCAGCAGTTCGTCAAAGCGATCGATGCCCGAGGCGGCGCGGGTGCGCAGCGGGCCGGGCGAGATGGCGTTGACGCGGATGCCCTTGGGGCCCAGGTCGGACGCCATGTACTTCACGCTCATTTCCAGCGCGGCCTTGACGGGGCCCATCATGTTGTAATGCTCGACCACCTTGCGGCCGCCGTAATAGGACACGGTCAGCAGGGCGCCGCCGTCCTTCATCAGCGGCTCGGCCAGCTTGGACATGCGGATGAAGGAATGGCACGAAATGTCCATCGCCATGGCAAAGCCGTTCGACGAACAATCGACCACGCGGCCATGCAGGTCTTCCTTGGGGGCAAACGCGATGGAATGCACCACGAAGTCCAGCTTGCCCCAGGTCTTTTCGATCTCGGCGAACACCTTTTCCAGTTCGCCATCGATGCGGACGTCGCAGGGAATATAGATTTCCGCGCCCAGCTTTTCGGCCAGCGGGCGGACGAACTTGTCGGACTTTTCGTTCAGATAGGTGATGGCCAGATCGGCACCCTGATCACGCAGAGCCTGGGCGCAACCATAGGCGATGCTCTGATCATTGGCGATACCGACGACCAGACCCTTTTTACCCTTCAACGAGAAGATGTCACTCACGGTTCAAACCCTTCCCACGTAACGTCGTTGTGCATTGCAGCATAGGCCCTTCGCCCGCTATGGGCAAGAACGGTGGCGGCTTTTACCCTAAAAGTTCATAACTTCTAGGGTTTATGTCCTGGTGGAATAAGAAAAAACTCCGCTGCCGGGTCCTGATGGTGGGGTGGGCAGCGGAGTTTGCAGGCATTGGCATCAGCGGCATCGGCCGCGCGGGCAGGTTATCCCTGTCCCGGCGGCTTGCGACACCAGAAGTCATACATGGCGGTAAAGCTGTTGGGATTGGCTTCCTCGAAGCGATGCCAACTCTCCAAGTCGGTTTGTCCGCGGTCTTCGGGGGCGGCGGCGCGGTATTGGCGATCCACCAGCGGCGGGTTTTGGAACCCCAGGAAATCAAGACCCAATTGCTTCAGGGCGTCCTTGAGGCCAAGGCAGGTGAAGCGGTGTTCCTGGGCGTGAAAAGCCAGATCTCGCAGACTGCTAAGCGCATAGAATTCACGGCTTCTGACCATGCGGCGGGCCTGATGGTCGGCAGGCAGGTCGATCACGGCAGCGCGAAACCGCCGCAGGCAAGACGCGCTGGCCTGACATTCCATCTCTTGGGCCAAGGCGGCGGCGGCATCCAGGGGGCGACGGGCGATGGTGCTGTAAAGGGCGATGTGCATCAGCCCACCCGGCGCCAGTAGATCGGTCAACACTCGCCACCCTGCCAAGGGATCGGCCAGATGATGCAGCACGCCAGTGCTTTCGATCAGGTCGAAGCGTTGGTCCAACCGCCCCAGTTCCAGGATATCGGCGCGGGCAAAGCGGATGTTGGTAATGCCGTTTTGCTCTTGAGCGCGTAGCGCATGGGCCAGATTGGCGCGGCTGAGGTCAATGGCCAGGATGTCCGCGTCGGGGTGCCGGCGCGCCACCTGGAAAGCGTGATAGCCGGACCCTGATCCGGCCACCAGAATATGCCGGGGGGTGAGACTTTCTGGGGTGAAATCGGTCTGGGAAAAGCGGGCCTTTATCGCTTCGGCAAACGGACGCACCTGCATGTCGGGCAGCGTAAACCAGCGGGGATAGGGGTTTTCGTCGTACTGAGCGGCCACCGCCTTGGAGACCGGATTTTCCAGCGCCGTCAGATCGGGCACAGCCGGTTTGATGTCTTCTTCCCGCAGGGGATCGGCCAGAGTCCGGCGCAGCAGTTGGGCGGCCAGGGTGTCGTCGGAGTGGTTAAAGGTTTTCAACCACTCCCGTGCCTGGGATTGCTTGGCCAGTGGCAGATAGCAGCCGACCGCCGCCAACGGCAACAGCCCGTCAATCCGCGTCAGCAACGATTGCGCAGCGGTCAGGCCGGGGGCATCTTCGATCCAGGCAAATTCGCTGGCTTGCCCATGCAGGGCCAGGGCGACAAGAAAGGCTTGGGCGTCGGCGTCCAGGGGATGACTGGCGGCAACCGCCTGCACCAGGGCCGAGCGGGCATTGATCAGCAGACGCTCGAAGCCGGTGTCGGGCACCAGATCTTCGGCCAGCAGATCGCGCAAGGGGCGGCAGGTCAGCAGCGGGGCAAAGCGGGGCAGGGCATCGGCGCTGGCGGGCGGCGGGGATGCCAGCAGGGGCGCCAAGCTGGGATCATAGGTCAGCAGATTGGTCAGGCGTTGCCCATACCAGCGGGGTTTTTCCCCGGGCAGCGCGGCCAGGGCTTGCAGCAACACCGGATCGGCGGCGTGAAACACCGTGTTTTCCAGCAACTGGCGCAAGGCGTTGTGCAAAGCAGGGTGGGTCGGATGGGCCTGGGCGCAGCGGCGCAGGCAGGCCAAAGCCTGATTGACCTGTCCAGCCTGCATCCAGCTTTGTGCAGCGGCCAGCAGCAAGCTGCCATCGCCAGGATTTAAATCCGCCGCATGAGTCAGCGCATCGGCGGCCTGGGCCGCGTTGCCGATTGCGCCCAAGGCCTGGGCCAGATTGAACCATGCCGCATAATCGGGGCGCACCTGCACCGCCTGAGTTAAAAAAACCGCGGCGTCGCGCGGCTGGCCTTTTTGCAGATGAATGACGCCCAACATGGTCAGTGCGTCGGGCTGGCGTGGCTCGCCTTGCAAAACCGTGCGAAACAGCCGTTCCGCCTCGGCAAGACGTCCGCCACGATGGGCGTCAAAAGCCATCGACAGCAGGAATTGCGCCTGAGCCGATGAAGGGTGGGGAGCTTGAGCGTTGCGGCTCGGCTTTTTGTTTTTTGGGGCCATATTGTCTCGCCGGGCTTGGGGTGGATCATCCCTCTCAAGGCCTGACACTAGGTCGGTCCGCTTTTTCCGCAAGGGGGGTGGGGATTAAAATGTAATTGCACCTGTTGCAAGTCAGCATTGCGCGACAAGCGTAAGGCTTGACGCATTCGGCGACGGGGCATAAGAATTTGGTCATTCGTGGTGATTTGGCGACCGGCTTGCGGCCACGTAAAATAAACGGCTAAAAGGGTCTGTGGCATCCATCGTATTTGGCCCTGACCTCTCTCCGGTCAGGCTTTTTTGTATGGAGATGTTTGATGCCCAAGCTTCCCCCCGAACAGTTTCGTTTGGCGACCCGGCTGGTGCGTGGCGGCCTGACGCGCACCCCCAATTGCGAAACCAGCGAAGCCCTGTTCCTGAATTCGGGTTATGTCTATGAAAGTGCGCAGGAAGCTGAAGAAAGCTTCGACGGCACCCGCGAACGCTATGTCTATTCGCGCTTTCGCAATCCCACCATCAGCGTCTTTGAAGATCGCCTGGCCCTGATCGAAGGGGCCGAGGTCTGCCGCGCCACTGCCAGCGGCATGGCGGCGGTGCATGCCGCTATCTTGTCGCAAGTGCGCGCCGGTGACCATGTGGTGGCGTCCAAGGCGCTGTTCGGGTCGTGTCTGTGGATCGTCTCGGACCTGCTGCCGCGCTATGGTGTCGAAGTGACCCTGGTGGACGGCAAGGATCTCGATGCCTGGAAGAAGGCCTTGTCGCGCCCGACCCGCTGCGTCTTCCTGGAAACCCCGTCGAATCCGACCCTGGAAATCATCGACATCACCGCCGTGTCCGAATTGGCGCATGCCGTTGGCGCGACCGTGGTGGTCGATAACGTCTTTGCCACCCCTTTGCTGCAAAAGCCGCTGCAACTGGGCGCCGACGTGGTGGTTTATTCGGCCACCAAGCATATCGACGGCCAGGGCCGGTGCCTGGGCGGCGCGGTCTGCTGTTCGCAGCAGTTCCTGGACGACGTTCTGGGGCCGTACCTGCGCCATGTCGGGCCGTGTCTGTCGCCCTTTAACGCCTGGGTGCTGCTGAAGGGGTTGGAAACCCTGGAGCTGCGTATTTCCCGCCATGTGGAAAACGCCGCCCGTCTCGCCGCCTTCCTGGAAAGCCACAAGGGCGTGTCGCGGGTGATCTATCCTGGCCTGCCCAGTCATCCGCAATATGATCTGGCGCAAAAGCAGATGGTCGGCGGCGGGGCCGTGGTGGCGTTCGAGGTCGCTGGCGGCAAGGAAGGGGCCTATAAGCTTCTGAACAATCTTCAGCTTATTGATATTTCCAATAACCTGGGTGATGCCAAGAGCCTGATCACCCATCCCTGGACCACCACCCACCAAAGTCGCAGCCCGGAAGAAAAGTTGGGCATGGGCATAACCGAAGGTATTCTGCGGTTTTCCGTGGGGCTGGAGGATGTTCAGGACCTCATCGACGATCTTGACCGCGCTCTCGGCGCTTGATCGTTAGACGAGAAAGGGATATTCCCATATCACATGCGCGCGCATTTGGCGGCGGCAGGCCGCCTGCGCGTATGTTTGCCAGGGAGGAGGGGACATGAAGTTTTCCAAGATGGTTGCCACCCTTGCCGTGCCGTTGACCATGGCGGGTTGCGCCTCGTTTCCGGGAACGACCCATTACCTTGAGGAACTGCAGGCGTCCACTCCGACCGGGGCCGCGTTCACTCAGGCTTTGTCGCGTGAATACGGCGCGTTCGCGGATTCCGAACGTAAACAGTATGACTGGTTCAATTCCTGGCACTTCGCCAAGAAGGGCCTGGACGCCTCCAAGGGCACCGTCGTCGCGCCGGAAAATCCCGACGATTGGAGCATCGACGACAAGGCCGCTTTGGCCGATCTGAAGACTGCTTATGCCCGTCTGCAAAAGGCTTTGGCCAACAATGCCCCGCAGCGCGTTCCCGTCCTGACCGCGACCGCCCAGGTCAAGTATGATTGCTGGGTCGAGCAGCAGGATGAAGGCTGGCAGACCGAAGACATCGCCGCTTGCCGCAAGGACTTCCTGGCGGCCATGGATGCCATCGAAGCCGCTCCGGCCAAAAAGGCCGCTGCCGCTCCGGCTGCGGTCGCCAAGGCTCAGCCGCTGGTGTTCTTCGACTTCAACAAGGCCGTGCTGACCCCCGAAGGGTCGCGCATCGTTGCCGACATCGCCAAGGCCGCCAAGGATGCCGGGTATCCCAAGCTGGAAATCGTCGGTTACACCGATGCCTCCGGCAGCGTGGAATACAATCTGGCTCTGTCCAAGCGCCGCGCCGAAGCGGTCCGCAAGGCTCTGATCGCCGCGGGCGTGCCCGCCGATCGTCTGAGCGTTGAAGGCCGTGGCAAGTCCGATCCGCTGGTCGCCACCAAGGATGGTGTGCGCGAGCCGCAGAACCGCCGCGTCGCGGTGCGTTTCCCCGGCTGATTAGCCGATCGGTTTGTGTCTTAAGTTGGACGGCGTCGGGCGAAAGCCCGGCGCCGTCTTTCCTTTGTCTTGGTCTATCATCCAGGTGGATACCCGCCTTGGCGGCGGCTGGACAAAGGGGAAATGCGCGGGCGATAATGGTTCTCATCTGGACGACCTGTTGGGGTCGTCGCTGCCATCGGACAGATAGACAGGCCATGCTTCAGACCAGTCCGCCCCAGGTTTCGGCCATGTACTCGCAAACCACCCATCTGATCACCGTGTCGGTTGATCCTCTGTATCTGGAAGACCAGTCCTCGCCCGAGGAAAATCATTATGTCTGGGCGTACCGGGTCAGGATCGAAAACAACAGCAACCGCACGGTACGGCTTTTGAGCCGACACTGGATCATCGCCGATGCGGTCGGCCGGGTGCAGGAAGTCAAAGGTAGCGGCGTGGTTGGCGAGCATCCGGTGCTGAAGCCGGGCGAATCTTACGAATATACCAGCGGCACCCCGCTGACGACGCCGTCGGGCATCATGGTTGGCAGCTATCAGATGGACGCCCTTGACGATCAGCCGTTCGACATTGCCATTCCAGCCTTTTCGCTGGACAGTCCGCATCAGCCGCGTTGCCTGAATTAGCCTTTTTAGGGGATGGCGCTTGACCGGAGCGGGCAGGGGGGCCACATACCTGCCCGTAACTCAGAGCAAGGGGTCACCATCGTGACAGAGCAAAAGCCGATCATCCTGACCGCCGCCGCTGGCAGCGCGTCCGACGTTGGCCGTCCCAGCCGCGAGGAAGCGGAAGCCGCCGTGCGGGTGATGCTGCGCTGGGCGGGCGAAGACCCGACCCGCGAAGGATTGATCGATACCCCGTCGCGGGTCGTGCGCGCTTATGAAGAATTTTTCGCGGGCTATAATGAAGACCCGGAAGACATTCTGCGCCGCACCTTCGAGGAAACCGACGGCTACGACGAAATGGTCGTTCTGCGTGATATCCGTCTGGAAAGCCATTGTGAGCACCACATGGTGCCGATCATCGGCAAGGCCCATGTGGCTTATATTCCCGACGCCCGCGTGGTGGGCATTTCCAAGCTGGCCCGCGTGGTGGAAACCTATGCCCGGCGCTTCCAGATCCAGGAAAAGATGACGGCGCAGATCGCCAATTCGATCCAGGCGGTGTTGCAGCCGCGCGGCGTCGCCGTGGTGATCGAAGCCGCGCATCAATGCATGACCACGCGCGGGGTGCGCAAGCCCGGCGTCACCATGGTGACCAGCCGTATGCTGGGCGTGTTCCGCGACAATCCCTCGACCCGCAAGGAATTCATGGCGCTGATCGGCAATCCGTCCAGCAGCCTGTCGAATATCTGATGTGCCGCCCCAGGCAATTGGGGCGGATATGTTCAGCAAACCCCCGGATTCGTCATCCGGGGGTTTGTTGTTCTGAGGTGGTTTAGAGAATTTCCAGAACCTGTTCCGGCGGACGGCCCAGCCGCGCTTTGTCGCCCACCACCACGATGGGGCGTTCGATCACCGCCGGATGGGCGACCATGGCGGCGATCAGGGCGTCTTCGGGCAGGCTGGGGTCAATTCCGGCTTCCGCCGCTTCCTTCTTGCGCAGCAGGTCGCTGGCGGTAATGCCCAGCTTGCCCAGGATCGCCTTCAGTTCGACGGCTGACGGCGGGGTCTTCAGATATTCCACCACCTGGGGGGCGATGCCCTTTTCCTCGATCAGCTTCAGGGTTTCCCGCGATTTGCTGCATTTGGGATTATGATAGATGGTGACGGCCATGCGCCGATGCTCCTTGCCAAAGACCGCGCCGGTCCTTACAGAAGGATCAGGCGACGGTTGTTTCGCTTCATTCCAATAAGCTCCGGTGTGCCATGCTCCGCCTGACTTCTCAAGCCGTGCGACGGCTATTTTCCGCAATTCTTCTGATATTGGCGGTTTCGGCCCCCTTGGGGGCGGTTCATGCCGCCGACGCGCCGCCTGCTGCGGATAAGGCGTCCCAGGTCAGTCCGGCCGATCGCGCCGATGCCCAGCAGTTGGTAAAAACCCTGCAAGACCCGGCGCAGCGCGATCGCCTGATCACCCAGTTGAAGGTGA
>JASLCK010000052.1 GCA_030151865.1 Rhodospirillaceae bacterium
ATCTCCGCTTCTCTTCATCCCCTCAAGAATTTTACTTCTCAAGGAGGCCGCAGCTTCTACAGCGTCACCGACACCATGTCAACCACGACTTTCCGATTTTTTCCGATCTCTTTAACGACATCTTCTAAAACCAGCCCGCTTAGCCCCTCAGGCCCAAGCGAGGGGCGGGTTCTACGCCCGGCACGCGGTGTTGTCAACCGGCCTTACGAAAGAAAGCACCTTTTTTTCTTCTTCATCCCAGCCCCACAGGTTTTGGCGACTGAGAGACCGGGCGCGTCCGTTGCGCAGCACAGAGACAGCCGCACGGATTTCGTGCCACTCCTCGGCCCCGGCAGCGTCGTTCTGACGGACTTTCCGATCATACATATAGGAAGCGTGGGTCTCGGCTTCGTCCTGGAACAGGCGAATGACCCGATCAGCCAGAAGAAAGGCCGAGTAATTGAAGATGGTCGTCATCGGATCGCACCTTTCCCAAGGAATGAGTACCACCCATAATGACAATTTGGCCTTATCTAACGCAATCCTACAAAAGACGGATATACCTTAAGAGGTTATCTCCATCTTTTTATTCTATCCATGCATTGTTTTATAAACATATTCACAATACAGGACGTTGTTAACTATAGAGAAGATTATTGATCGATCAATTCCTGACGGTGACCAAGAATTGGTTCACCGCATCTTTCAGGCCGACAGTTTTTTCTGTCAACGAGCTTGAGGCATGTTCCACCGTTTCGGCCCCGTTCTCCACCTGACGGGTAATGGCGACCAAATCCTCGATAACTTCAGCCACGTGACGGGCCCCATCGGCGGCTTCGTTAACCCGGCTACTGATGGAGCGTGTGGCGTCGGATTGAATGTCCACGGCAGCGGCAATAGCGCTAGTGCTTTCATCCATGGTGGAGATGATCTGGCTGATCTCGCGGATGGCTTCGACGGCATGGCTGGTGGCTTGTTTAACGGCCTCGATCTGCGCCGTGATATCCCCCGTCGCCTTGGCCGTCTGGTTGGCCAAATGCTTGACCTCGTTGGCAACCACGGCGAACCCCTTGCCGGCATCTCCAGCCCGAGCCGCTTCGATGGTGGCGTTGAGCGCCAGCAAATTGGTCTGCCCGGCAATGTCGTTGATCAGCCGCACCACGTCATTAATGGCATCCACGGCTGAGGATAATCCTTGAACCAGTTGATCGGTTTCAGCCGCCTTGGCCACCGCTTGCGACGCCACCTGACTGGACTGACGGATCTGACCGGCAATCTGACCGATGGAATTGGCCAGATCCTGAGCCGATTCCGCCACGCTTTGGACGTTGCGGGTTACCTGCTCGGCAGCCCCTGCGCCATTGGCGGCGTCAGCCCGGGCCCGATCGGCGCTTTCGCGCATCGATTTCACCGCGCCCTGGTTTTCTCCAACCGAGACAGAGATGCTATCGGCCACGCCTTTGACGCTGGCCTCAAAGCTGTTGGCCAAACCCAGCATGACCTGACGGCGTTCTGCCGTTTCCCGAGTTTTCTCCGTCTCCTGTTGATGCCGCAACTCGGCCGCACTGCCCGCTTCAGACTGCAGATGGTGAATAGACTTGGCCAAACCACCGATCTCGTCGGCCCGATCAATAGCGGGAATGGCTGCGCCATAATCACCTTGAGCAATTCGCCCCGTCACTGCCGCCAATTGCTGCAAAGGCCGCACGATGGAACGCCCCAACAGCAAAGCCACACCAGCCATGATGATCAGGGTGACCGCGCTAAAGCCAATCAGCTTGGTCATCACCCGCCAGAACTCGGCATCCACATCATCGATATAAACGCCTGTGCCGATCATCCAGCCCCAAGGAGCATAACCAACGACAGTCGAAACCTTGGGCGCTGGAACCGTGCTACCGGGCTTGGAGAAGACATAAAAGACATGACCACTCCCAGCCTTGGCAGCCGCGATCAGATCGGGCAGGTAGGCATAGCCATTGGGATCTTTGGTCTCGAGGAAGTTCTTGCCTTCACGATCGGCCTTGGAACCGTGCACCACGTTGGTGCCTGCATAATCGTAGACGAACATGTATTCGTTATCGCCATAGTGCATGGAGCGAATGGCGTTTTTCGCCATCTCCTTGGCGGTGGCGACATCAAACTCACCGTTCTTGGCCCGCGTGTCATAAGACTGAGCGATGGTCCGGGCGGTTTCGGAAATGTTGAGTGTTTTTTCGATCTTGTCCGACAACATCGAGGACCGCAGCAGAGCACCAGCGATACCAGCCAAAACGATCAGCGCGATGGCCCCAACCGCCACCAGACTGAGTATCCGGTAGTTCAACTTCTTGATCTGCATCGCGCCCTCGTCGAACGGAATAATCCCAGTAAAGGATGATCGGATAAAGCCTTATTTCAACCGAAATATAGGGGGATGTACAAAGGGCGGTAAAAACCTACCCTTTAGTCGGATGAATTCCCACAAAGGCTATAGATTATTAAAGAACAGACCGGGGATTGATCCGATGTGCTTTCACGACAAACTCTGAGGCCAGAAAGTCAGGTTTTTTATAAAGTCCATTCAGCCAGGCCGCGAGCATGCACAGTTCTTCAAACCGAACCAGTTCATCTAAACTGCCGGGTGGAAAGTGGATTCCGAAGCAAGATCCGACAATTTCCAGGACCTCTTCGGTTTGTTCCTGGGTGAGGCCGATGTCGGTGTCGAGATAGGCGTTGCGGGTCAGATCTTCTTCAGCCACGCCATAATCATCGCGGATCAGCTTGACGATCCAGCGAAACATATTCATCCAATTTCGGACTTCCGAGACATCCCGGTCAAAGGCCATTTCCGTCTCCCCGCAACTGACCTTGATGCAGGCCTGTGCAGAGGAAAGTGTACCCTTGCCGATTGGCGAGGGAAAAGGCTCCACAAGGCGGAATGAAGGCTGTCATACCGCCCCGGCCAACCATCCGGCAGGATGGCTTGGACCTAATCCATCGGATCAGGACCAGCATCCGGCGGCGCACAATCGCGTCGCCGGGATTTGCAACAGCCGCTTTAAATCAGTAGCCCAGCGGGCCACGCTGCACGGCGGGAGCGCACTGAGAAGCGGCGGCAATGCTGGTGCCCGGCAAAGACAGGCTGCCCGCGACGGCCTGGGTCTGCGGCAAAATGGCGGCGCTGGCAATCAAACCGACGGCGATTACGGCGCTGATGCGAGAGGACTTGGTCATGATGATATCTCCTGATGATCTGGACTGAGGACCACAAGGCCCGTCATCTTTCTGAACACCAGAATGCCAACCTGCGATAGATAAGTGAAATTCATTTATTTCGTTTTAAAAATCGATTTAGACGATTTATCAAAACCACCCCGCCCCTTGCGGCAGATTGACAAATACCCCTCGGCGCGCCCACAATGTCCACAGTAGACCTGCGGGTTTACGACCCCGCTCTTCGCGAAGAGCTGCGAGAGAAACCGCGAGTGGGCGACAAGGCACCGTTTCCGGCGGGCCGTTCCGTATCATCGGATAGGTTCTAGGGGAAACAGGGCCGTTGCCGACGCTGCCGATTTCCGGCCTGGGTTCTTTCGTCCTATTTCCCCACCCATCCAGGCCGTATCCCCCGCGACCCTGCACGCCCATTCCCTTTCCGCTGGACCGGTGTTCCCACATCGGCCGTCCCCCTACCTTGTGGGGTTGGCCGCGTTCTCAAATTCCAGGCGCGAGGGGACCATCATGGATCGGACGCAAGTGGTCATTATCGGCGGCGGCGCCACTGGGGCGGGCATCCTGTGGGATCTGTCCCTGCGGGGTATCAACGCCGTTTTGCTGGAAAAACGCGATCTGGCCAACGGCGCCACTGGGCGCTGTCACGGTCTTTTGCATTCGGGGGCACGCTATGCCGTCAAGGACGCCGAAGCCGCCCGCGAATGTCTGCGGGAAAACCAGATTCTGAAAACCATCGCCCCCCATTGCATTCATGACGTGGGCGGCTTATTCGTGCGTTATCCTCAGGATGACCCAGCCTTCTTTGCAACCTGGGATCAGGCTTGCGCCACCATCGGCCTACCGACCAGCCCCCTTTCGGCGGCACAGACCCTGGAGCTGGAACCCAACCTGCCACCCGACATTCTGGGGGCCTCCACTTGTCCGGATGCCCATGTCGATGTCTTCCAACTGACCTTAGCCAATCTGCAAGCGGCGACGGCGCGCGGCGGGCGCTTCCGTTCTTACACGGAAGTCACCGCGATTGAGTGCCGCGACAATCGGGTCCATGGCGTGCGCTTCAAGGACAGCCTGACTGGCGAGGAAGACGCTATCGCCTGCGATATGGTGATTAATGCCGGCGGCGGATGGGCGCAGCAGATTGCGGCCATGGCCGGTCTGCATGTGCCGGTGCGCTGCGACAAAGGCTCGCTGCTGGTGCTGAACCATAATCTGGTGACCCGGGTGGTCAATCGGTGCCGCAAGCCCGGCGATGCCGACATCCTGGTGCCCGCCGGACCGGTTTGCATCCTGGGCACCAGTTCAATCACCGTGCCCAGCCCGGAAGGACTGAGCGCCGACAGCGCCGAAATCGAAGCCCTGTTAAAGCTGGGAACCGAGTTGGTGCCCCGCATGGCCGAAAGCCGGGTCTTACGCATTTTTTCCGGCGTGCGGCCGCTTTATGTGCCGCAAGGATCGGACAAAGCGGGTGGGCGCGAAATCAGCCGCGGCTTTGCCCTGCTGGATCATGCCGCCCAGAATGGACTGGAAGGATTTGTGTCGATCGTCGGCGGCAAGCTGACCACCTATCGCCTGATGGCCGAAAAGACCAGCGATCTGGTGGCCAGCCGCCTGGGCATCGATACACCCTGTCGTACCGCCGACACTCCCCTGCGGCCGGAAACCCCGGCCCAGTTGGTCAAACAGGTCCGCCGTCTGCTGCCACAACAAGCAGCCTCGATTGTCGAACGGCGTTTGGGGCCCGGCATGGCGCAACTGGTCGAACGCATCGAAGCCAACCCCGATATGGCGGAGATTCTGTGCGAATGCGAACAGGTGACGCGGGCCGAGGTAGC
Organism: Rhodospirillaceae bacterium; assembly: GCA_030151865.1. Lineage (GTDB taxonomy): Bacteria > Pseudomonadota > Alphaproteobacteria > Rhodospirillales > Magnetospirillaceae > JASLCK01. The sequence continues at coordinate 5,025 of JASLCK010000052.1, forward strand.
CATGATCATGGCCTCCGACGCAGCGGTGCCGGTCCGTACCATCAATGATGTGGGCCGTCGCTGCCGTCTGGGCTTTGGGTCGTGCCAGGGCACCTTCTGCGGCTATAAGGCCATGCTGGAAGGCTATCGCCACGGTATTTGGCAAGCCGAGGACGCCACCGCCGACTTTAAACGCTATCTGGATGAACGCTGGAAAGGTCAGGCCCAAATTCCACGCGGCAAACAATTGGAACAACTGATGCTGAGCCACGATCTGTTTGGCCCCAGCCATCACTTCCACACCGATGGGGAGGCATGAACGCCATGGGACGCCAAACCTTCGACATCATCGTCGTCGGCGCGGGGGTTGCGGGCCTTGTCGCCGCCGCCACCGCCGCCACTGCCGGGGCCAAGGTCGCTCTGGTGCATGCCGGATTAGGCACCTTTGTCTATGGCGGGGGCTGTATCGCCGATCTGCACGGCGTCGCCGCCGACCACCCGGCCCTGGCTCTGTTCCGCGATATCACCCTGGCTTCCGGAGTGCCTTATGACGGTCAACCCGACCGCGAACAGATGCTGCCGACTATTCTCGGCACCCTGTCGCCGGTGCATCTGGCGCCACGCAGCCTATGGAACGGACGCGTGCAGCCGGGTCTCGATGTCGCCGTGGTCGGCATTGACGGCCTGTCCGCCTTTGACGCCAACTTTGTCGCCGAACGGCTGAACCGTCTGAATTGCGGCTGCCAATACCTGCCCCGCAGCATGGATTTGCCGCGCCAGGATGGATTGCCGCATAGCGCGCTGGAACTGGCCAACCGTTTCGACCGCGACCCTGGCTTCCGCCAAGCTTTGGCGGACCGTCTGGTGCGAATCGCCAGCGACTGCGATCAGGTGCTGATCCCGGCTATTTTAGGACAATGGAGCGGCGACGAATATCATATCGCCCTGCAGGCCGCCGTCGGCTGCCCGGTGGCGGAAATGGCCACCATGCCGCCGTCTGCGGCGGGGCTTCGCCTGTCCAACCGGCTTTTATCCTATCTGCGCAGCCAGGGGGTCGAGCTGTTTGGCGGCTATCCGCTGGAAAAACTCGATCTGGCCGCAGATCACTGCCTGGGCCTGTCGATCGCCACGCCCGGCCATGCCCGTACTCTGGCAGCCGCCTCGGTCATCTTGGCCAGCGGCCCCCATTCGGGCCATCTGCTGCCGGGTTGGACCGGGACGTGTGACCAGACGCAGCGCCCGCTGCATCAATCCGGCGCGCCGCTGGCCGCCAATCTTCATATTGCCGGGGCCTTGGCCGACCCTGCCGCCCAACATGGCGGCAATGGCCGGGCCATCCTGAGCGGCCATGCCGCCGCCTTGGCCGCCCTGCACCGGGAGGACGATCATGCGACACACTGACGTCACCCTAGACAACTGTCTGAAATGTTCCGACTGCAACGCCGCTTGCCCGGTCATGACGGCCCACCCCCGTTATCCAGGCCCCAAGCATCTGGGACCGGAACTGGAAAAGCTGCGCCGCGAAGGTTTGCCCTGCGACAGCGAATGGCTGGAATATTGCCTGGGCTGCGAACGCTGCGATCTGGCTTGTCCCAATCAGGTCAATGTCGCCGAACTGATCGCCCGCGCCAAAGCTACCCATAAGAAGCCGCTGATCCGCCGCTTGCGCGACTGGCTGCTGTCGCGCCCAGGCCTGCTGGGCCAAGTGCTGAGCGTCGCCCCCGCCGTGGTCAATCCGGTTCTCGCGCTCAAGCCGATGCGTCTTATCATGTCGCTGACGGCAGGCATCGCCGCCGAACGGACTTTCCCCGCTTATGCCAAACCCGACCTGAACGGCGTCTATGGTCATGGTCGGGGAGCCGAACAGGTGGTGTTCTTCCAGGGCTGTTCCATGCGCTATAACGAGCAATCTCTGGGACGCGACTGCATCGCCGTGTTGGCGGAAAACGGCATCGATACGGAAATGTCGCCCGCCGGCTGCTGCGGCTATCCTGCCCTGGCCAACGGCAACACTGCCGAAGCCCGCCGCTGCGCCCGTGCCAATCTGGATATTCTGGCTCCGGCGGCAGAAAAAGGTCTGCCGATCGTCACCGCCTGCACCAGTTGCGGCCAGATGCTGAAGACCGGCTTTACCCTGCTGCTCAGCGATGATCCATCCTTGGCCGACAAGGTGCGGCTGGTGGAATCTGCCGTGCGTGATCTGGGCGAATTTCTGATCGAGCGTGCCGATCAGGGCAGACTCAGCTTGCGCTTTGCACCCGACGATGATCTGGGGCAGACCTTGGGGCAGTTGGCCTATCATTCCCCCTGTCACCAAGCCACCCAAGGGCTGTCGCGTCCCTGGTTCCACCTGCTGCGCATGGTGCCCGGCGTCAAGATCGAGGATCTGAACGCCGGATGTTGCGGCATGGCCGGAACCTTTGGCTTCAAGCAGGAGAAGTACCCGGTCTCGCAAGCTATCGGTCAGCGCCTGTTCCAGGCCATCGCCAAAACCGCTCCGCAACAGGTCGTCTCGGAATGCCCAACCTGCCGGATGCAAATCACCCACGGATCAGGTGTGGCATCAGTGCATCCAGTAACGTTGCTGGCCAAAGCCTATGCCCAGCGCAAGGCCGAGGATCACGCGGCGACAGTGCATTAATGGCTTGAAGCGCATTGAAACGTCAACCTGTGAGGCCAGAAATCGACCTCACAGGTTGACGTCATCCCCACCTTCCACCGGGATGCACGACATCCCGGTGACAAATCTGCGCGGCCAACATACCTTAGAGGCCCTTATTGCAGCGGCCTCGAGGATAACAGATGACACAACAGCGCGGCGCCACGCCCCTCCCCGGCAACGGGGGAAGCGCGACCGAACGCTCTGGCGCGCATTCTTTCGCGTTGGCGCCGCTGTTGCTGGATTGCGGCATCATCCCGGCTGTTCGCAAACCCGACCATCTGGACCGCGCCTTGGCCGCCCACGGCAAGATTATCTATCTGCTGTGCGGCGATCCTGAAAATATCGGCGAGATGATGGAACGCATCGAGGCGGTGGGCAAACTGCCGATCGTCAATATCGATCTGCTGAACGGGCTATCGCGCGATGCCGCCAGCCTGCGCTACCTGCAAAAACGCGGCGCGCGCGGCATCATCTCGACCCATGGCGAAACCCTGCGGCACGCCCAGGCGCTGGGGCTTTTTACCATTCAGCGCACCTTTCTTTTGGATAGCGGTGCGATGGAAGCGGTTTGTCACCAGTTGAAGCACAGCAGCATCGACGCACTGGAAGTGCTGCCCGCCATCGCCTTGCCCAAACTGATCGAACGGGTTGCCAATATCACCATCGATATTCCCCTGGTGGGTGGTGGATTGGTAACTACGCTGCGGGAAGCCCAGGACCTTTTAAACCAGGGAGTGACGGCAGTCTCTGTCAGTTCTCCCGACCTGTGGATTTCTTAGCGACCGATTATTTGCATACGGGAATATTTTCCAACGTCCCGCGAAAGTGCATTGTCTTTCAAAAGACCCAGAACTATAATTTAAATATAGCGGTTGAGATTAAGAGAAAGCCGCCTGTTGATTGTGCAGACACCCTGCACTCGACAGGCGGCTTTTTGCTTTAGAACAACTTTAAACTTTCGATTTGCTGCAACTGCACAAAATTGTCTTCGGATTTGTTTTCCGTCCCCCAGGCGAGTGGTGCTTCGCAAAAATTAACCGGGACGAGAGCGCTTGTCGGAATTGGCATCAGGCGCAAGGTCGGAAAATAAGGGGGGAGTTCAACAAGATGGCGACAGCCTCTTTGCCGTTTTCAGTCCACTGGGGCACCCGCCCCCGCATGACGTAAGACGCTCCTCCGCATATCCCGCCCCTTGCCGCTTGTCCAAATCGGTACCGTCGCCGCACGGCCATGAACCGCGTGGATGGCGCAAACACGCAATCAAAAACGCAACCCATCCGGGGCAAACCCGGCCACGGATAAGCATTTAGGGGGTAGAAACATGG
>JASLCK010000071.1 GCA_030151865.1 Rhodospirillaceae bacterium
GATACATATTGCGCAGGTAGTAGGCGTGCATCGCCGCCGGCATACGCGTCGAATCGCTGTTCCAGTAAAGCAGATCGAAGGGGAAGGGCTCTTTGCCCAAAAGGTAATTGTTGACGACGAAGGACCAGATCAGATCGTTGGCGCGCAGCATGTTGAAGGTGCCCGCCATATCGCTGCCGTCCAGATAGCCATGCTGGGCCATCCGTTCTTCCAGCGCCTGCAACTGGGCTTCGTCGATGAACACCGACAGTTCGCCGGCATCGGTGAAGTCGGTCATGGTGGTAAAGAAGGTGCCCGACAAAATGCGGTCATCGCCCTTGGCCGCCATATAGGCCAGGGTCGAGGCCAACAGGGTGCCGCCCAGGCAATAGCCGATGGCATTGACCTGACGTTCGCCGGTGATCTTTTCGATCTGTTCCAGCGCCGCCAGCGGGCCTTCCATCATGTAGTCTTCGAACGACTTCTTAGCGAGATTTTCGTCCGGATTGACCCAAGACAGCACAAAGACTGTATGGCCCTGTTCGACCGCCCAGCGGACGAAGGAATTCTTGGGACGCAGATCGAGGATGTAATATTTGTTGATCCACGGCGGCAGGATCATCAGCGGCTGCTTGTGCACCTTTTCGGTGGTCGGCGTGTACTGGATCAACTGGATCAGATCGTTCTGGTACATCACCTTGCCGGGGGTGGTGGCGATATTCTCGCCCACCTTAAAGGCGTCCAGATCGGTCATGCGGATCGACAGCTTGCCCTTGCCGCGCTCCAGGTCACTCAGCAGATTGTTCAGGCCCTTCAGCAAATTCTCGCCGCCGCTTTCAACGGTGGCGCGCAGCACTTCCGGGTTGGTGGCGACAAAATTGGACGGCGCCATGGCGTCAATAAACTGGCGGGTATAGAAGTCAACCTTCTTGAAGGTGTGCTCGTCCAGGCCGTCCACATCGTTGACCAGCCCCTGGATCCAGCGGGCCGACAGCAGATAGGACTGCTTGATGAAGTCAAAGACTTCGTTTTCCTGCCACATATCATCCTTGAAGCGGCGGTCGCCCTTGTCGGGCTGGACCACCGGCGAGCTATCCTCGCCCATCAGCTTCTTGGCGGTGTTCTGCCAAAGCTGCATATAGTCCTGCCACAGATTCATCTGGGCTTCGACCAGCTTGGCCGGATCGGTCATCAGCTTGGTGGTCATCTGCAGGAAGGCGTCGCCGATGTTCAGGGGATCGGCGTTGAAGCTGCCTTCAGATGCCTGCCGGGCCAAAAAATCGGTCACGATGCGCTGGCTGCGCTCGGCGATGTTGGTCATGGCTTTGGACAGTTCGGCGGGGTCTACGAACTTGATATCGGCACTGCTTTGCTCGACCATTTATCTTATCCCTCGCTTCGTTCCGAAACCTATGCAACCAGAATGCACTGCCGCACGGATGGCGAAAAGAAACTTTTTCGTTTCCACGGCTGAGTTTATCAATTCCGCCTCTGTGCAGGCTCGCTTGAGGTCTATATACTTCGACGCAAAGGTTGTTAAATGGCAGTTTGCTGAAAAAGCTTACTGACTGCATATTGGCTCGTCCCAGGTCGATGAGCCTGGCCGATGAGAACGAGGAGCGTCTTAATAAGATGAGTGAAGCCAGAAAGCATCGCCGCCCCGTCCGCATGGGGGGCTCTCACCTGGCGGCGGGCAGCGTTCTGCTGTCGGCGCTCCTCCTGTCCGGTTGCTCGTCGGTCCCCGACTATGCCAACCCCTTGCAGTGGTATCGCGATACGGCCAGTTGGATCAGCGGCACCGACAAGGACAATGATCCCGAAGTCACCAAGGGCGATTATCCCAAGCTGGGTGATGACAAGCGTCCGCAGGCGCAGACGTCGCGCGACCGCAAGGATTTGTCCAACGGTCTGGCCGCCGACCGCTCCAACGCCAAATACACCCAGGAAGCTTTGAAGCGCGAAGGCAACCCGACCCGTCCGCTCAATCCCGACGTCGCCGTTGCCAAGGCTAATCCGCCCGCCACCGTGGTGCAGCAGGCGCCGGTTTCCGCCGCCGATGCTGCGCCGCCGCCGCCCTATCAAGCGTCTGCCGCCCCGCAGGGCGTCAATGCCCAGGTCGCCGCGCCGGTTCCGGCACCCGTGGCCGTGTCGTCGGCCCCTGATGCGCCGCCCCCGCCGCCTGCTCTGAACCAGCAGATCGCCGCGACCCAGCAGCAATTGCAGCAAAAGGCTCCGCCTCAGTCGGTGGAGGATGCCTATCGCCGCCGTCTGGCCGAGTGGAACGGCACCGCGCCCGTCACCCAGGTGTCCAGCTATACCCCCAGCCCGGCGGTGTCTGCCCCGGCTGGCGCTTATCCCGCGCCCCAGTTGATCCGTCCCGGCAGCGGCACCGCCGTTGCCTCGCTGGGGGGGGCGCAGCCCATTCATCTGATCCCGCCGTCGGAATACCGCCGCCGCGCCCAACAGGCCCAGGGCCATGGGCAGAGCCGGTCCGGTTTTCATGACCTGAACGAATTTTCAGCCAATTCATCGGCTTCGTTCGAAGTGGGGGCCGTCAGCTTTGGCGAAGGCACGACCGAGCTGACCAATCAAGGCCGCGCGCAATTGCGTGACGTGGTCCGTCTTTATAAGGAGAACGGTGGCGTTCTGCGGGTGTTCGGCCGGTCGGCCAGCCCGCGTCTTGACGTCACCCCTTCTGCAAATGCCGAAGCCAACCGTCAGTTGGCCCAACAGCGGGCTGACGCCATCGCACGTGAACTGGTCCGCCTTGGCGTGCCTGCCCGCAAGCTCTATGCGGGTGCGGCCGACGATGCGGGTTTCGACCAGACCGCTTCGGCAGAATCCAGCCAGATTTACCTGGATTATTAACCTGGATTCTTCGTCCCTCAGGGGATAAAAGTTTCATCTTCTGACGCCGTTCCGCAACTTTTTGCGGGGCGGCGCCTCGGCTACAGGCTATCGGAATCATGGAAACTGAGTTTCATCGCATCAAGCGCCTCCCTCCTTATGTCTTCGCGGAAGTAAACGCCATGAAGGCCCGGGCGCGAGCTGCGGGCGAGGATATCATTGACCTGGGCATGGGCAATCCCGACCAGCCCACCCCGCCGCATATCGTCGAAAAGCTGGTGGAAGCCGCGCGCAATCCGCGCGCCCACGGCTATTCCATGTCGCGCGGCATCCCCGGTCTGCGCAAGGCTTTGGTCGGCTATTACCAGCGCCGTTTCGGCGTCGAGCTTGACGCCGAAAGCGAATGCATCGTCACCATCGGTTCAAAGGAAGGTCTGGCCAATCTGGCCCAGGCCATCACCAGCCCCGGCGACATTCTGCTGGTCCCCAACCCCAGCTATCCGATCCATCCCTATGGCTTCATCATCGCCGGTGGTTCGGTCCGTCATGTGCCCGCCACCCCGGACAAGGAATTCCTGAACGCGCTGGAACGTGCGGTGAAGCACAGTGTGCCCAAGCCGGTGGCGCTGGTGCTGAACTATCCGTCCAATCCGACCGCGTTGGTGGCCGATCTCGACTTCTATGGTCAGGTGGTGGATTTCTGCCGTCATCACGGCATCTACATCCTGTCCGATCTGGCCTATGCCGAGATCTATTTCAACGACGTGCCGCCGCCGTCGATCCTGCAAATCCCAGGTGCCCGTGACATCGCCATCGAATTCACCTCGATGTCGAAGACCTACAGCATGGCCGGGTGGCGTATCGGCTTTGCCGCCGGCAACAAGACCCTGATTCAGGCTTTGTCGCGCATCAAGTCCTATCTGGATTACGGCGCCTTCACCCCGGTGCAGGTGGCCGCGACCGCCGCGTTGAACGGTCCGCAGGATTGCGTGGCGGAAAACCGCGCTCTTTATAAGGATCGCCGCGACGTCCTGATCGAAGGTCTGGCCGCTGCCGGTTGGAACGTTCCCAGCCCCGACGCGTCGATGTTCGCCTGGGCGCCGATTCCCCCGGCTTTCGCCCATATGGGATCGCTGGAATTCTCCAAGCTGCTGCTGCGCGAAGCCAATGTGGCGGTGGCGCCGGGTGTCGGCTTTGGCGAATATGGCGACGGCCATGTGCGTATCGCCCTGGTGGAAAACCGGCACCGCATCCGTCAGGCGGTGCGTAATATCAAGCAGTTCCTTGGCAATTACGACAAGGTTCTGGAAAAAGCTGATAACAAATAGGTGGTGGGTTCGTGAACAGCAAAGCCCTCAAAGTCGCTATCGCTGGCCTGGGTACGGTCGGCGCAGGCACCGTTCAGTTGCTGCGGCAACAAGCTGATGTGATCCAGGCCCGTGCGGGCCGTCCCGTGGTGGTGACCGCCGTTTCGGCCCGTGACCGCACCCGGGACCGGGGCATCACGCTGGATGGCGTCCAGTGGTTTGACGACGCGGTGACGATGGCCGAACAGGCCGACGCCGACGTGATCGTCGAAGTCATCGGCGGATCCGAGGGCATTGCGCGCAAGGTTTGCGAAACCGCTATCGCCCATGGTCGGCATGTCGTCACCGCCAACAAGGCTTTGTTGGCGGTGCACGGCGCCGAACTGGCCCGCAAGGCCGAAGCCAACGGCGTCGCTTTGGCGTTCGAGGCGGCGGTGGCGGGCGGCATTCCCATCATCAAGGCGCTGCGTGAAGGTCTGGCGGGCAACCGTCTGTCGCAGGTGACCGGCATTCTGAACGGTACCTGTAACTATATCCTGACCACCATGCGCGAAACCGGGCGCGAGTTCGCCGATGTTTTGGCCGAAGCCCAAGCCCTGGGCTATGCCGAGGCTGATCCTAGCTTTGACATCGACGGCATCGACGCCGCCCATAAGCTGACCATCCTTACCAGCTTGGCCTTTGGCACCGAGGTCGATTTCGGCAAGGTGCATATCGAAGGCATCCGCCACGTTTCGGCGTTGGATATTCAATTCGCCCAGGAACTGGGCTACCGCATCAAACTGCTGGGCATCGCGCGCCGCACCGAGGAAGGTGTGGAGCAGCGGGTTCATCCCTGCATGGTGCCGGTCAATTCCTCGATCGGTCGGGTTGACGGCGTGTTCAACGCCGTGGTGGCCGAAGGCGATTTCGTCGGTCGTTCGGTCTATGAAGGCCGTGGCGCCGGTGCTGGTCCGACCGCTTCGGCGGTGGCTGCCGATCTGGTGGATATCGCGGCGGGCCGTCGCACTCCCACGTTTGGGGTGCCCGCGGCGCTGCTGAAGCCCTTGACCCCGTCGCCCCTGGAACATCGCCGCGGCGCTTATTACATCCGCCTGATGGTGCGCGACCAGTCGGGGGTGTTCGCCGACATCGCCGCCGCCCTGCGCGAAGAACAGGTGTCGATGGAAGCCATCCTGCAAAGGGGCCGCGCGCCTGGCGAAACCGTGCCGGTGGTGATGACCGTACATGATACCGAGGAAGCGGCGATGGCGCGCGCCATTGAACGTATCCGCGCCATCGGCGCCGTGGTTGAAGCGCCGCGTCTGATCCGGATCGAAGCCTTCTGACGATCCGGTCTGACAGGTCTTTTGGAAAGTGTGATATCGGGGCCGCGTCAAAACGGCCCCGATTGCGTAAGAGGATCAAGGAGTCGCCATGCCCAACAAATCCGGCATTGCCATGGATCGCAATCTGGCCCTGGAAGCGGTCCGCGTCACCGAAGCCACCGCCCTGGCGGCGTCGCGCCTGATGGGCTGCGGCGATGAACAGGCCGCCGACGAAGCGGCGCTGGCCGCCATGGAAGCGGCGCTGAATGGCCTGTTGGTCGAAGGCGTCGTGGTGATTGGCGAGGATAAGGAGTCTCCCTGGCTGGCCGAAGGCAGCAAGGTGGGCAGCAATCCCAACGGTCCCAAGATTGAAATCGCCCTGGATTCCATCGAAGGGGCGACCCCTTGCGCTAAAGGCGGCCCCAATGCCCTGGCGGTAGTGGCGGTGACGGGGCAGGGCGGTTTCCTGCGCACCCCGCGCGTTTACATGGATAAGATCGCCGTTGGTCCGGGTTTGCCCGACGGCGTGGTCGATCTGGATGCCACTCCCGCCGAGAACTTGGCCAATCTGGCCAAGGCCCAAGGGGTGGATGTATCGGAACTGCTGGTCTGTATTCTTGATCGTCCACGCCATAACCAATTAATCGCCCAGGTGCGTGAAGCCGGGGCGCGGGTCATGCTGATCGATGACGGCGACGTTTCCGGGGCCATTGCCGCCGGTTTGGCGCAAACTGGCGTCGATATGTATCTGGGCAGCGGCGGCGCGCATGAAGGTGTCTTGGCGGCTGCCGCTCTGCAATGCCTGGGCGGGCAGATGCAGGGCCGTTTGTTGTTCCGCAGTGACGACGAACGGGCCGAGGCTCACGAGCTTGGCATTACCGACTATGCCCGCAAATACCAATTGTCCGACATGGTGGGCGACAATGTGATGTTTGCCGCCACCGGCATCACTGACGGGGCCTTGCTGCGCGGTGTGCGTCGTTTGCCGGGTGCGGCCATCACCCATTCGGTGGTGATGCGCTCTAAGTCGGGGACGGTGCGCTATGTCGAAGCCCATCATTCCACCCGTGTAAAATCCGGTCTGGATCATCTGGGGGTCTGATCGATGCAACATGCCGCGCCGCCGCTTGCCCCTTCCGCCGAGGCGTTTTTGGGGGTGGACTGTTCCTTGGGCGGCCGTCGTTGGATCGCTTCGGCCATTGATGAACGCTTGGCCCAAGCCTTAAGTCAGCGGCTTGCTCTGCCGGATCTGGTGGGGCGGGTGTTGGCATCGCGCCAAATCGGGTTGGAGGAAGCTCCGGTCTTCCTAAACCCGACCTTGCGCGACCTGTTGCCCGATCCCTTTCATCTCAAGGACATGGATCGCGCCGTGGAACGGTTGGTGGCGGCAGTGTCCAAGGGCGAGACCATCGGCATCTTTGGCGATTACGACGTGGATGGGGCCACATCCTCGGCCTTGCTGACGCGCTTTTTTCAGGCGCTTGGGGTTGGGGTATTGGTGCATATCCCCGACCGCATGATCGAAGGCTACGGTCCCAATGCTCCCGCTTTGCTGTCCTTGAAGGAACGGGGCGCGGGGCTGGTGGTGACCGTCGATTGTGGCGTGACCGCGTTCGAACCTCTGGCGGCGGCGGCCGAGGCTGGGCTGGACGTCATTGTCATCGACCATCACGAAGCCGAAGCGGCCTTGCCCCAGGCCTATGCCGTGGTCAATCCCAACCGCATGGATGAAACCAGCCCGCACGGCCATCTGGCGGCGGTGGGTGTGGCGTTCTTGCTGGCGGTGGCCCTGAACAAGGGGTTGCGCGATGCCGGTTGGTATACGGATCACAAGGCCCCCGACCTGATGCAATGGTTGGACATCGTGGCGTTGGGCACGGTGTGCGACGTGGTGCCGCTGGTGGGCGTCAACCGTGCCTTGGTGACGCAGGGGCTGAAGGTGATGGCCCGGCGCAACAATCCCGGTCTGGCATCGTTGGCCGATGTGGGCGGGGTCAAGGAAAAGCCGGAAGCGTACCATCTGGGCTATGTCATGGGGCCGCGCGTCAATGCGGGCGGGCGTGTCGGTCAGGCCGATTTGGGGGTGCGTCTGCTGACCACGGACAGTCCGGCGGAAGCTTTGGGGCTGGCCCAGCAGTTGGACGGCTATAACAAGGATCGTCAGGAGATCGAGGCCCACGTCCTGCTGCAGGCCATCGAGCAGGTGGAAAGCCGTCCCGATGATGGCATGCCGTTGATTCTGGCCGTGGGGCAGGACTGGCATCCCGGCGTGATCGGTATCATCGCCAGCCGCCTGAAGGAACGTTATAACCGCCCGGCTTGCGTCATCGCTCTGGAAGGGGCGGAAGGCAAGGGCTCGGGCCGATCGGTGCGTGGTATGGATCTTGGGGCGGCGGTGATCGCGGCCCGGCAGGCCGGGCTGCTGCTGAAGGGCGGGGGGCACGCCATGGCGGCGGGGTTCACCGTCGCCAGTGATCGGGTGGACGAGCTGCGCGCCTTCTTGGGCGAACGGCTGGCGGCGCAATTGGCCTCGCCCCTGGTTCCGGTGCTGGAACTGGACGGGGCCATCGATGCCGCCGGAGCCACCCTTGATCTGGTGGAAACCCTGCGCCAGTTGGGCCCCTTTGGATCGGGCAACCCGGAACCCCGTTTCGCCATCACCAATGCCCGCATCATTGCGCCGCGCGTGGTGGGGCAGGGGCATGTGTCGTGCCAATTGACGGGGCAGGGCGGCGGGCGTGTCAAAGCCATTGCATTCCGGGCTGCCGATTCCGAGCTGGGCCATGCCTTGCTGGCGGCGGATGGCACGCCGATGCATGTGGCGGGAACACTGCGGATCGATACATGGCAGGGCAATTCCAGCGTCCAGATGTTCATCGATGACGCGGCCTATGGCCGGGGTTAAAGAAAAACGCAAAATCTGAAAAAAAGCTGTTGCAACAAAGGTTCCGGGGCGCTAGAAAGTGCCTCCGCCGCGACGTCCCCATCGTCTAGAGGCCTAGGACACCGCCCTTTCACGGCGGTAACAGGGGTTCGAACCCCCTAGGGGACGCCAATAAAAAAGCCAGCTTACCAAGCTGGCTTTTTTTTTAACTCGACACTGTGCTTATCACGCTCACGTACGCAGGCCTTTTGATGTTTCCACTTGAACTCGCCATTGATCCTAGCATTATCCTCGCTTTAGCTGCGGTCGCTTTTATTGCCGGCTTTATTGATGCCATTGCTGGCGGCGGTGGACTCCTCACCATTCCAGCCTTATTAATGGCAGGCCTCCCCCCACACTTGGTGTTAGGTACCAATAAGCTCAGCGCCACCTTTGGCTCTGCTACTGCAGCCCTGACCTTTTACCGCCGCAAACTCTTTAAGCCGGCCAAATGGCGCACCGGCCTACTCTTTACCTTTATTGGTGCAATTACTGGCGCAGTCATCGCTCAATACATGCCTGCCAGCTGGCTCAATCAAATGCTGCCGATCATTGTCTTTAGCTGTGGTTTGTATTTACTGTTTAATCCCACCCCCCCCATTATGGATAACGATGAGATTGAAATTAAAAAAGGCCGTCAAGCTCCGCAAGGTTTTACTCTAGGCTTTTATGATGGTGTAGCAGGACCTGGCACCGGCGCATTCTGGACCGTGAGCACCTTAATGCTCTATCCGATTGATTTATTACGTGCCAGCGGTGTTGCGCGCAGCATGAACTTTATTAGCAACATTACCGCGCTAACGATTTTTATTTTAGCCGGTCAGGTGGCCTGGGTATTAGGCATTAGCATGGGATTAGCGATGATGGGTGGCGCGATTTTAGGCGCCAAAGCGGCGATTCGCGGCGGCAACAAGTTAATTCGCCCAGTGTTTATTTTAGTCGTATTAGCCCTTACTGCACGCTTAGCGTGGCAGCACTGGGTTAGCTGAGCCCTG
>JASLCK010000077.1 GCA_030151865.1 Rhodospirillaceae bacterium
TCCAACAGCCGACCCTGTTCATCCAGAACCAGGATCACGTCCAGCGCATATTGCGCACCAAGGGAAAGCACGGCACACCCACATTCGCATCAAAAACTAGGGATATTGTGCGCGCGCCTCCGTGAAACAGCAATCGCTTAACAAGCAACCCAAGGTCTAAGAAAACGCCCCCAACGTTTGGTCAAGCCAGCACCAAAAAGGGATTACCACCGATGCGCTGATATCCTTCCTCGCCCACCAGGATATCGAGAGTCAGGCTGGCCAGATCGTCGGCGATGGGGTCCAGATCGGGGTTCTTGGACAGCAGCATCAGCTTGAGATAGCTGTGGCAGGAATCACAGGTTTCGGCGCGCACGCCGTCATCTTGGCCTTCGATCAGGCGCTGGCTCAGCGACTTGGACTCGCCGCAGGCCACACAGGTGGCCCGCACATGGTGCCAGGCCGTATGACAGCAGGCGCAGTGCAGATAGCGCAGGCCGCTTTGGTCGGCCCCCACATGCACCATGCCCACCACCGGCGGATTGCCGCAGACCGGGCATTGATGGGCGGTGGCGGTGGCGGTCACGCTGCCGGGCGACAGCTTGGCGGCATGACGGGTCCAGGCCACCTGATCGGCCGCCGCCAGAAACGGCGCAGACGCCAAGTCATAGCCCTGGGACTCGCCGGCGGCCAAACGCTCGACCCTAGCCGCCAGTTCAGCGGTGTCGGAAAAGCGCAAGGCGTCGGCAATGCCCTGGATATCCTTGGACAAACGGCCATTCAATGCCGCCAGCAGGGCTTGCAGGTCCCGCACCGCCTGATCTTGGGGACGGTCCAGAACAGCCGCCTCGGCCACCACCAGATGCTGGGCCGCCGACAGTTCGGCAATGAACGTCAGCCAGTTTTCCAGGCCATGCCCCACCGCCAGACGGCGCAACCGCTCGGCCCGGCGTCCAAACAGGGCGGCGGCATCGGGCAACCGCACCGGCGAGGGAGACTGGCCGGGCACCAGCCCGGCGGCGGTCATGGCGGCGGAAACGTCGGGGGACAGGTCGGTCATGAAATTCTCGCGCTGCTTTCAAGGAAACGGCCCCGGCAGAAAAACCGGCGCCAATGACGGGATCAGGATATGGGGATGCAATATCCGTGCGCAAACCTGAAATAACGGCCCGGCCCAGCTCCATCGGTCGCTCTTGCCCTGGACAGGATGGGACAATTTTCCGCGATTGGACATTTTGTCCAATCCAAGTGGGACATTTTGTCTAATCCCACCCCTGACCAACGGCTAAGACCCACGTATATCCGCCACCTGTTCCGTTGGCACAAAACCTGCGTAAGCGCACCCTAACCGTAAAAAGCCCACCTCGATGCGGCGCTTACTCTACGGCTGGGACGTCCGGCTCCCTCATGCAGCCCGGACGTCGCGTCAAGTCCTTGGGAGGTTACATGCAGGTTACTCGGCGGCAATTCTTCAAAATCACCGCTGCGGGCGTTTCCGCTTCCAGCATGGCGGCTCTAGGCCTGTATCCCTCGACGGCCATGGCCGAAGTACGTCAGTACAAGCTGGCCCGCGCCAAAGAGACGCGCAACACCTGCCCCTATTGCTCGGTGGGTTGCGGCGTCCTGCTTTATAGCCTGGGGGATGGGGCCAAGAACGCCAAGGCGTCGGTCATCCATGTGGAAGGCGACCCTGATCATCCGGTCAGCCGCGGTTCGCTCTGTCCCAAGGGCGCGGGTCTGCTGGACTTCATCCACAGCCCCAACCGTCTGAAATACCCGGAAGTCCGCGAACCCGGCAGTTCCGAATGGAAGCGCATCTCGTGGCATGACGCCATCGAACGCATCGCACGCCATATGAAGGACGACCGCGACGCCAACTTCATCGCCAAGAACGCCGACGGCGTGACCGTCAACCGCTGGCTGTCCACAGCCATGCTGACCGCTTCGGCCTCGTCCAATGAAACCGGCATCCTGACCCAAAAGTTCATGCGCAGCCTGGGGATCGTCGGCACCGACGCCCAGGCCCGCGTCTGTCACGGCCCGACCGTCGCCGCTCTGGCCTCGACCTTCGGGCGTGGCGCCATGACCAACAACTGGGTCGATATCAAGAACGCCGACTTCATCCTGATCATGGGCGGCAATCCGGCGGAAGCCCACCCCGTCGGCTTCAAATGGGCCATCGAGGCCAAGAAGAAGGGGGCGCGTCTGATCGTCGTCGATCCGCGCTTCAACCGCTCGGCCGCGGTGGCCGACGATTACGTGCCGATCCGTGCCGGCTCCGACATCGCATTCCTGGGCGGCATCATCAACTGGTTGATCGAAAACGATAAAATCCAGTGGGATTACGTCAAGAGCTTCACCAACGCCAGCCTGATCGTGGGCGAAGGCTATTCCTTCGAAGACGGTCTGTTCGCCGGCTATGACGAAGCCAAGGGCAAGTACGATTCCAGCCAGTGGGCCTATGAGCTGGACGAACATGGCAACGCCAAGTCGGACCCGACGCTGGAACATCCCCGTTGCGTCTGGAATTTGCTGAAGCAGCATTTCTCCCGCTATACCCCCGACGTGGTCGCCAACCTGACCGGTAGCCCCAAGGCGGGTTTCCTCAAGGTCTGCGAACATCTGGGCAAGACCGCCGTTCCCAACAAGGTCGCCACCATTCTGTACGCCCTGGGCTGGACCCAGCATACCGTCGGCGCGCAGAACATCCGCACCATGGCGATGATCCAGCTGTTGCTGGGCAACATCGGCATGGCGGGCGGCGGCGTCAACGCGCTGCGCGGGCACTCCAACATTCAAGGGTTGTCGGACCTGGGCTTGCTGTCCACCAGCTTGCCCGGCTATCTGACCCTGCCCGGTGAAAAGGCCCACCCGACCCTGGACGCCTATCTGTCCAAGACCACGCCCAAGACGATGCTGCCCGGTCAGTTCAATTACTGGAGCAACACGCCCAAATTCTTCGTCAGCCTGATGAAGTGGTTCTTTGGCGACAAGGCCACCAAGGACAACAACTGGGGTTACGACTGGCTGCCCAAGTGGGACAAGATGTACGACGTGCTTCAGGTCATGCACCTGATGCATGAAGGGCAGGTCAACGGTTTCATCGTGCAGGGCTTCAACCCCCTGACCTCGCTGCCCGACGCCAATAAGACCGTCCAATCGTTCTCGAAGCTGAAGTACATGGTGATCATCGATCCGATCGCCACCGAAACTTCGACCTTCTGGCAGAACCATGGCGAGATCAACAACGTCGATCCAGCCACCATCAAGACCGAAGTGTTCCGTCTGCCTTCCACCTGCTTTGCCGAGGAAGACGGCGCCATCGTCAATTCGGCCCGCTGGCTGCAATGGCACTGGAAGGCCGCCGACGCCCCCGGCGAAGGCAAGAGCGATCAGGAAATCATCGGCGAACTGTTTGTGGCGCTGCGTAAGCTCTATCAGACCGAAGGCGGCGCTGTTCCCGAGCCGATCCTGAACCTGTCCTGGGCTTACCGCGATCCGGCGGCTCCGACGCCGGAAGAACTGGCCAAGGAACTGAACGGCCGCGCCCTGGCCGACATTCCCGACCCCAAGGACCCGACCAAGTTCC
>JASLCK010000100.1 GCA_030151865.1 Rhodospirillaceae bacterium
GCCGCCACCGACGCCATGTTGCGCCGGGTTGGCGGCGGCGCGGTTCGCCCGACGCCGGTTAAGCGCAGCGTACATTGGGTCCCGTCGGTGGCTTCGCTCTATGGTCAGGTCAGTCTGCGCCAGGAAAATGCTTTCCTATCCATCGGCGAACGCTGCAATGCCAACGGGTCCAAAAAGTTCCGCGAATGTCAGGACCGCCAGGACTGGGACGGCGCCATCGCCATCGGCCGTGAACAGGTCCGCGAAGGCAGCCATACCTTGGATGTCTGCACCGCCTTTGTCGGGCGTGACGAAATCAAGGATATGACCGAAGTGGTCAGCCGCATGCGCGGGTCCATCAACGCGCCGTTGGTGATCGACAGCACCGAATTGCCGGTTCTGGAAGCTGCGCTCAAGCTCTATGGCGGCAAGTCGATTCTAAACTCAATCAATTTCGAAAATGGCGAGGAACCGGCGGCCCAACGTCTGCGTCTGGCCAAGAAGTTCGGCGCGGCGGTGATCGCGCTGACCATTGATGAAGAGGGGATGGCCAAGGATGTCGAGTCCAAGGTGGCCCTGGCCCATCGCCTTTATGATTATGCGGTCAACCAGCATGGTCTGCCCGCGTCTGACCTGATGTTCGATCCCCTGACCTTCACGGTCTGCACCGGCAACGAGGATGACCGCAAGCTGGCCGTGCATACGCTGGACGCCATCGAAC
This sequence comes from Rhodospirillaceae bacterium, assembly GCA_030151865.1. Classification (GTDB taxonomy): domain Bacteria; phylum Pseudomonadota; class Alphaproteobacteria; order Rhodospirillales; family Magnetospirillaceae; genus JASLCK01. The sequence goes on from JASLCK010000100.1 coordinate 701, forward strand.
GCATCGCCAAGGAATTGCCCGACTGTCAGATCATCCTGGGGCTGTCCAACGTCTCGTTCGGTCTGAAGGCGGCGGCGCGCACGGTGCTGAATTCCGTGTTCCTGGACCATGCCCTGAAGCGCGGCATGACCGGGGCCATCGTCCATGTCAGCAAGATTTTGCCCCTGCACACCATCCCGGCCGAGGAAGTGAAGGTCGCCGAAGACCTGATCTATGATCGCCGCGCCGAAGGCTACGATCCCCTGCAAGCCTTTATCGCCCTGTTCGAGGGCAAGACCGGCGGCGCGGCCGTGGTCAAGGTGCGGGCCGAAGCGGTGGAAGATCGTCTGAAGCAACGCATCATCGATGGCGACCGCACTGGCCTGGAAGACGATCTGGCCGAAGCCATGCAGACCTGGAAGCCGCTGGACATCATCAACAACCTGCTGCTGGACGGCATGAAGGTGGTGGGTGAACTGTTCGGCGCGGGCAAGATGCAATTGCCCTTCGTTTTGCAGTCGGCGGAAACCATGAAGGCGGCGGTGGCCTATCTGGAACCCTTCATGGAAAAGGCCGAAGGCCAGGAAAAGGGCATCATCGTGCTGGCGACCGTGAAGGGCGACGTGCACGATATCGGCAAGAACCTGGTGGACATCATCTTAACCAACAATGGCTACAAGGTGATCAATCTGGGCATCAAGCAGCCGATTTCCTCGATCATTTCCGCCATCCGCGAACACAAGCCCAATGCGGTCGGGCTGTCCGGCCTGCTGGTCAAATCCACCGTGGTGATGCGCGAGAATTTGGAGGAAATGACCCGCGAGGGGCTGGACCTGCCGGTTCTGTTGGGCGGTGCCGCCCTGACCCGCAAATATGTCGAGGAAGATTGCGTGGCGGCTTACGGCTCGGGTCAGGTGGCCTATGCCCGCGACGCTTTCGACGGGTTGGACCTGATGGCCCGTGTCGCCGCCAACAGCTTCGCCGATTATATGGACGAGGTGAAGGCCAAGCGTATCAGCCGTCCGTCCAACACCCGCCGCACCCTGGGGCAGGCGGCGCAACCCGCCCGCCCGGTGGATTACGACGAAGTGCGCCTGCGCCGCGCCGAGCTGGCCAAGGGTTACGACGTGCCGACCCCGCCGTTCTGGGGGGCGAAGATCATCGAATCGGTGCCGCTGCAAACCCTGGTGACGTATCTGAACGAAACCATGCTGTACCAGTTCCAGTGGGGCTACAAAAAGGCGGGCCGTACCCTGGAGGAATGGAAGCTTTGGGCTGCCAAGGAATTGAAGCCGCTGGCCGTCAATATTCTGAAGGAAGCGCAGCGTGACGGCATCCTGACCCCGCGTGCCGCATACGGCTATTGGAAGTGCGCGTCCGAGGGCGATCAGGTGATCTTGTTCCAGGAAGACGGTGTGACCGAAGCCGCCCGCTTTGGCTTCCCCCGCCAGAACGGGGATGGCGGGCTGTGCATCGCCGACTTCGTGCGTGATGTTTCCAGCGGCGAGCGCGACGTCATCGGCCTGCAGGTGGTCACCATGGGCCAGCAGGCCAGCGAGGTGGCGCGCGACTGGTTCGCCCAGAACCGGTATCGCGATTATCTGTACCTGCACGGCCTGTCGGTGGAGATGACGGAAGCCTTGGCGGAATATGTCCATACCCGCATTCGAGCCGAATTGGGCTTTGCCGCTGAGGATGATCGCGACATCGACAAGCTGTTGAAGCAACATTATCGCGGGTCTCGTTACAGCTTTGGCTATCCGGCTTGCCCGCATCTGGAAGACCAGGAACAGTTGCTGAAGCTGCTTGGGGCGGATCGGATCGGGGTTGAACTGTCCGATGAATGGCAATTGCACCCGGAACAAAGCACCTCGGCAGTCGTGTTGCTGCATCCTCAGGCAAAGTATTTTTCGGTCTGACAAGATTGAAGCAGGGTACTGAACCTCGAAATGAAAAGGGCCGCATCGTGCGGCCCTTTTTTGTGAGACTGTGGTCGTTTTATTGGCGAAAAAACAAGGGATGGAATGGTCTTGGTTGTGTCAAAAAAACTTGCAAAGTAGGGCAGCCTATGCGCATCCTTGGTCATTCGAATTCGTTGGGCCTATCCCAAGGTTGCCCCTGGCAACAGGTTTCCCCCTGGACTACCCATAACTGATTTGATGCATCATGCATGTGGCCTGATGTAACGCCAGCCTATGGGAGACATGACATGTCCACTGGCACCGTTAAATGGTTCAATTCCACCAAGGGTTATGGTTTCATTCAGCCGGAAGACGGCTCGGCCGATGTGTTCGTGCACATTTCTGCGGTCGAACGTTCGGGCCTGGGTCAGCTGCAGGAAGGCCAGAAGGTCGGCTATGAGCTGGAACGTGGCCGTACCGGCAAGATGGCTGCGATTAACCTCCGCAACGCCTAAATCTTATGCCCTTCGTGACGCTTAGGCGTCTACGCCATGGGGCGGAGGCCGCTCTGGCCTTCGCCGCATGGGGGCTGTTCGCCGCATTGCCTGTGGCGACAGCTTCGGCCCTTGGGGGCCTTTTTGCCCGCATGGTCGGGCCGCATCTTAAGGCCAGTGCCGTGGCACGGGCCAATCTCCGCATTGTTTTCCCAGATCTTTCCTCCGCTGACATCGATCGCATCGTTGTCGAGGTGTGGGACAATCTTGGACGCAATATCGGCGAATATCCCCATCTTAAGACCATTGCCGCCGAACGCCTTGAGATCATTGGCGGCGAGCATATCGTCGCGCTTGGTCAAGACGATTGCTCCGGCATTCTGATCGGCGCTCATTTCGGTGGATGGGAACTGTCCAGTCTGTTGGCCGAGCATCTGGGCGTGCCGGTGCATGCCGTTTACCGTGCTCCCAACAATCCTTGGATTGACGCCCTGATCCGAAAGTCCCGCGGCACGGCGGTGGACCACTTCGTCCCGAAAGGTGCGCATGGGGCTCGGACGCTGATGTCTGTCATGCGTCAGGGTGGGCATTTGGGCATGCTGGTCGATCAGAAGATGAATGACGGCATTCCGGTGGATTTCATGGGCCGTATGGCCATGACCGCTCCGGCGGTGGCTCATCTGGCCTTGCGTTTCCGCTGCCCGGTGGTGCCGGGACGGATTGAACGTCTGCCCGGTGCTCGTTTCCGCGCGATTGTCGATCCGCCCTTGCCGTTGCCCAACAGCGGCGATCGTCAGAAAGATGCGCTGGAGTTGATGGAACTGATCAATCAGACCATCGAAGGGTGGGTGCGGGAAAAACCGGGTCAATGGCTGTGGCTGCACCGCCGCTGGCCGAAGTAACGGCCAAAGAGACGGCCAAAGAGACGGCCAAAGAGACGGTTGGTCTGGGTTCTGCCCCAGAAAGACCAAAGCCTTCACCCGGATGGGCGAAGGCTTTTTTTGTGTCTATTCGTCTTTTGCGTCGTCGCCGTCTGTATCGTCAGCGGCAGAGGGCATTTCTTCGTCGTCTTCCAGTCCCAACTCCGCGTCATCTCCGGCTTCCTCGGTCTCGTCGGGAGTGTTGTCGGGAGCGGGGGTTTCGGTGTCGGTCTGCGCCAGGCTGGGCCAGTCCACCCCACGGCCTTTTTTGCGGGTGGGGAGGGCGGGCGGAGCCTCGCGGTATTCAGTTCCGCATTTCGGGCAAATCACCGGAGTGCGGCCCAAATCGTAAAAGCGGGCCGCGCAATCCTGGCAGACCCGTTTGCTGCCTCTTCCCGCCTGTAAGAGGGTGAAACCTGTTTGCATAGCGACTCATCCTCTGTTCGGTGGTTTTAGGCTGGTGTTGGGCGGTGCGGATTTTATCGTCCGGTGCGGCGGGTCACCCGCACGATGTCGCCGCGGGGATTGCCCGATGCTTGGCCCAGCTTGCGGTCTTGGGCTTCCAGAAAAGCGCGGGCTTCGCTTTCCTCGTCCTGGCCGAGCAGGGCGTTCACCGGAACCTTGCGGTTGGATGTCTGAGAGCCGTCGTCGTAAAAGACGTCGAACAAGACATAGTCAGTGTTTTTATTCTTCGCTCGTGCGTTCAGCGCCATCATGGTCCTCGTATTCTTCAGCATGGTCTTCAGTTTGAGCAGGGGCGGCATCGTCGGTCGCGTCTGCGGTCCGTCCAGCCTCGCGGCGCGCGGCTTGAGCCTCGCGCTTTTCCTGCTTCTTGGCTTCCTTGGCTCGGTTGCGTTCGGCTCGATCCAGCCGATAATTGGGCTTGAACCCCATCTGGGCTCCTGTCCGTCTGGCGGCCTCTGGGCTTTGCCGACCAGGGGTCTGTTTGCAAAAAGGCGGGGGG
>JASLCK010000134.1 GCA_030151865.1 Rhodospirillaceae bacterium
GTTCGATCAGTTTCAGGCTTTCCTGAAGTTCCTCGATCCGCACCAGAATGCGGGAATGGACATCGCCCTCGGCATGGACCGGGATTTCGAAATCCAGATCGGGATAGGGGGCGTATCCCGGCACCTTGCGGGCGTCGCCGCCCCGTGACGAGGCGCGGGCCACCACGCCGCCCACGCCGAAGCGATGGGCTAGGGCGGCGCTGACCACCCCGGTGCCGACGGTGCGGTCTTGCAGGCTGGGCAGATCGTCATAGAGGCGGGTCAGGCGAGTCACCCGCTTGCGCACCGTGCGCACCATGTCGAACAGGGCATGAATGCCTTCGCGCGTCAGATCGCCCGCGACGCCGCCGGGAATGACGCAATCCATCATCAGGCGATGGCCGAAGCACAGGGCGGCGGTCTGCATCACCTGTTCGCGCAAGGTGGTGGCCCGCGCCAGCATGACGGAAAAGGCGGCGTCGTTGCAGATGCCGCCGATATCCAACAGATGGTTGGCGACGCGCTCGATCTCGGCCATCAGGGCGCGCAGCCAGACGGCGCGGGGCGGGGCTTCGGTATTGGTGGCGGCTTCCACTGCCTGGGCGAAGGCCAGGGAATAAGCCACCGTGCTGTCGCCGGAAATGCGGCCAGCCAGCTTTGCCGCTTCGGCCACCGGCTTGCCCGCCAACAGGGCTTCCATCCCTTTGTGGGTATAGCCCAGCCGTTCTTCCAGACGCACCACGGTTTCGCCCGCGCAGGTAAAGCGGAAATGGCCGGGTTCGATCACCCCGGCATGGACCGGGCCGACCGGAACCTGATGCAGGCTTTCCCCTTCGACCGGTAGGAAGGGATAGGCTACCGGCCCATCCGGCGGGGCGGTGCGCTGGATTGCCAGCGGGCTGGCCTGCTGCCAGCGGCCGTGATCCAGCCAGGGGCGGGCGTCGGTCAGGCCCTGCGGGGTCAGGCCGTACAGATCATGAATGGCCCGTTCCAACCGGATGGCGCCGGGGCGGGCTTCCGACAGGGAGGGGAAACTGCGGTCGGTATAGGCCAGACTGGCCACCGCGATCTCGCCCGCTTCCTCGTCACGGATGGCGGCATGCACTTCCGAGCCGTCGGCCCACAGGCCCAGCAAGGTCCATTCCGATACCTGAAGCTGATGGATCAGATCGCGCCAGCCCCGTTCGTCCAGCACATGGCGCGGCCAAGGACGGTGGTTGGCGACTTCGCGTCCGCCCTTCAGGAACTCCATCAAGGTCATATTGCCAAGCATGGCGATTATCCCAACATGCGCGCGACGGACCGGAACCACTCGACCAGCGGTTCGGGCAGGTAAAGACCGGCCACCAGGGCCAGGGTCAGATGGGCCGCCATGGGCAGTCCACCCATGACGCGGGTGAACAGATGCGGCTGTTTCAGCGGATCGTGGGCGGGCAGCGGCGACGGTTGGCCGAACGCCAGCCCTTGCAGCCGCAGCACCAGACCGCCAAAGGTGATCAGCAGCCCCAACGCCACCGGCAGGGCCAGCAGCGGATGGCGGGCAAAGCTGGCGCTGATCACCAGAAATTCGCTCATGAACACGCCCATGGGCGGCATGCCCGCAATGGCCAGCACGCCGATTACCAGGGTCCAGCCCAGCAGCGGACGGCTGACCGTCAGGCCGCGAATGTCGGCGATGCGCTGGCTGCCTGCCGCCTGGGTGATAAAGCCGACGGCAAAGAAGATCGCCGACTTGACCAGGGCATGCATGGTCATGTGCAAAAGCCCGGCGAAATTGGCCAGCCCGCCGCCGACCCCGAAGGCAAAGGCCATGATGCCCATATGCTCGATCGAGCTATAGGCGAACAGGCGTTTGATGTCGCCCCGGCGGTACAGCATGAAGGCGGCGATGAAGATCGATGAACAGCCCATGATGATCATCAGCGGCCCCGGTTGCAGGGCATGGCCGTTGGCGGCGATCAGCATCTTGAAGCGCAGGATGGCGTAAAGTGCGACGTTCAGCAGCAGGCCCGACAACACGGCGGCAATCGGGGTGGGGCCTTCGGCGTGGGCGTCGGGCAGCCAGGCATGCAAGGGAGCCAGACCCACCTTGGTGCCATAGCCCACCAGCAGAAAGACAAAGGCCAGACTGATCAGTTCCGGCTGGAAATAGCTGGCGCGGCGGATCATCTGGGTCCAGGCCATGGCTGCCGCGCCGTCGCCCATGGTGGGCTGCGCCGCCAGATAGACCAGCACGGTGCCGAACAGCGCCAGGCCGATGCCGACGCTGCACAGGATGAAATATTTCCAGGCCGCTTCGATGGCTTCGCGGCTGCGGTACAGGCTGACCATCAAGACGGTGGTCAAGGTGGCGGCTTCGACCGATACCCACAGCACGCCGATATTGTTGGCGGTCAGCGCCAGCAGCATGGTGAACAGGAACGCCTGATACATCGAATGATAAAAGCGCAAGGACTGCGCGGGCAGGCGTTTGCTTTTGCCTTCGCGGTTGATGTACGCCGCCGAGAACAAGGCGGTGGTAAAGCCGACAAAGGTGGTCAGCACCACCAGCGTGATGTTCAGATCATCGATGAACAGCAAGGCCCCAGGCTCGGGACGGTGCCAGAACAGGCTGGCGGCGGCGGCCAGGGTGCCCGCCGAGATCAGAACGTTCAGCCATGCCGCCATGCGCCAGCGCGGCACCACCGCCAACAGCGCCGCGCCGCCCAGCGGCAGGCCCAGAATCCAGCTTAACGGGTCGGTCCACAACGTCACTGGCGGTCCCCCCGATAATTTTCCAGATAGGCCAGGTCCAGGCTGTCGAAGCGTTCGCGGATGCGAAAGAAGAAGATGCCGAACAGGGTCATAGCCACCAAAACCGAAAAAGCGATGCTGATTTCCACCACCAGCGGCATGCCCTTGGCCCCGACAGCGGCCAGGATCAGGCCGTTTTCCAGGGCCATGAAGCCGACCACCTGGGTGACGGCATTGCGTCTGGTGATCATCATCAACAGGCCCAGCAGCACCACCGACATGGCCAGAGCGATGCTTTCGCGGGTCAGCGCGGTGGCACTTTCGGTCACCGGCAGCACCAGCACGATCGACAGCGCCACCAGCCCGACGCCCGCGATCATGGTGGGACCGATGCCCAACGCGGTTTCGACGGTGCGGTGAATGCCCAGACGGCGCACCAGCCAGTTGAGCGCGAACGGCACCGCCAATCCTTTAAAGACCAGGGCAATCAGCGCGGTGACATAAAGATGCGGGGCGTCCTGGATCCAGCCCTGCCAGGCGGCGGCGGCCGCCAGCGCCATGGCCTGCATGGAATAGGTGCGGATCACCGCGGCCATGCGGCGCTGATACAGCAGGCCAAAGCCCATCATCAGCACGGTCGCGCCGATCAGATGGGCGGTGTCATAGGCGAATTGCAGCGAGATCATCACACCGCCTCGGAGACATAAAGAAAGATGGTGGCCAGCAAGGCCAGCAACAGCGCGCCACCCAGAAAGTCGGCGATGCGAAACACCCGCATCTTGGCGATCAGGCTTTCGAACACGCCCAGCATCACCGACATGGCGCCGACTTTCAAAAGCCACAGCACCAGTCCCAGCAGAATGCCGCCCAACCCGTCATCGGGGCCGGCCACCCCCCAGGGCAGAAAGATGCTGCCGATGATCGACATGAACAGCAGCAGCCGGACCATGGCGGCGGCTTCCATCAGCGCCAGATGCCGCCCGGAATATTCCAGCACCATGGCTTCGTGCACCATGGTCAGTTCCAGATGGGTCGATGGGTTGTCGATGGGGATGCGGCCGTTTTCGGCGATGGCGACCATCAGAAGTGCGCCCAGGGCCAGCCCGACCGACACCGACAGCCCGACATGGCCGCTTTGCACAAAGACCACCAACTGCGCGGGCGAAGTGGTATGGGCCAGGATCGACAGGCTGAAGATGACCATCAGCATGGCCGGTTCGCCCAGGGCGGCGATGAACATTTCGCGGCTGGAACCCAGACCGCCAAACGGCGTGCCCACATCCAGCCCGGCCAGCGCTGTCAGAAACCGGGCCAGCCCCAGCAGCGCCACCAACGCCAACAGGTCGGCGGCGGGGGTCATGATCATGTGGGTGGTATAGGTGGGCATGATGGTGGCGGCCAGCCACACCGAGACAAAGATCAGATAGGGCGCGACCCGAAACAGCCAGGACGCCGATTCGGCGATCACCGATTCCTTTTGCAGCAAACGCCACAGATCGCGGTATGGCTGAAGCGGCGAAGCGCCGCGCCGTCCTTGCAGGCGGGCCTTGGTCAACCGCGTCAGTCCGACCACCAGGGGCGCCAACCCCAGGACCAGCCAGGTGTGAATGACCCCAAAGGTCAGCGGCACCAGATAGGTTTCGATCATCATTGCCTCAGCGCCACCGCCAGCAGCATGGCCAGCAAGGTCAGGAACATCATCATCAGATATTGCCGCACCGTCAGGAACTGGGTGCGGTCCACCCGGTCGGCCAGCCAGTTGACCAGCGCCCACAGCCGCAGATAAAGCCCGTCCCAGATCGGATCGGACATCTTTAAGGTGAAGCGGGCCGGGCTGGTGTCGCCGGGGCGCGGCATCTCGACGGTTTCGCGGGCGGCAAAGACGGTCGAGCCGAAGACCCGGCGCAGCGGCTGGGAAAAGCTGTCGGCGGAATATTGGGCGTTGGCGATGTCTTCCTTATGGCCGCAATCCCAGGCCGGGGCGCGGCGCAGGCGCCTTGTGCCGAAGTAATGGACGCTAAACAGCGTGACCACCATCAACGCGCCGCCGGTCAGCAACACCATGGTGGCGGAATAGGACCCCGCCGTGGCGCTGACCGGGCTCAGCCAGGGCCAGCCCAGCAGGGCGGTGGGCAGGGCGACGTTGACCAGCGATTGCACCACGCTGGCGATGCCGCCGGTGACCATCACCGGAAACACCCCCAAGCCCAGGCACAGCAAGGCGGGAATGACCATGGCGGCCTGCATGGAACGCGGCACCTCGCCCGCTTGGGCGGCGGCGGTCGAGCGGGGACGGCCCAGAAAGACGATGCCGAAAGCGCGGACAAAGCAGGATGCCGCGAACGCCGCCGCCAGGGCCATGGCGACGCCGACCACCGGCGCGCCGAAGCGTACCGCCCAATGGGGTACCGTGGGGGCGTTGAACAGGGTTTGAAACACCAGCCATTCCGAGGCGAAGCCGTTCAACGGCGGCAGGGCGGAAATCGCCGCCGCACCGGTCAGTACCGCAGCACCAGTGATGGGCAGGCGGTTCAGCAACCCGCCCAGATGATCCAACTGACGCGACCCGGTGGCGTACTGCACCGCGCCCGCCCCCATGAACAGCAGGCTTTTGAACAAGGCGTGATTGATGGCGTGATAGAGCGCCGCCACCAGGGCCAGGGCGGCCAGGGGCATGGCCCCCCAATCGCGGAACGACACCGCCAACCCCAGGGCGATAAAGATAATGCCGATATTTTCGACGGTCGAATAAGCCAGCAGGGTCTTCAGATCGCGCTGCATCAGGGCATAGAAGACTCCCAGAACGGAGGTCAGGGCGCCCGCCACCATCATCACGAAGCCCCATTCCCAACCGACCTGATGCAACAGATCGAACAGGATGCGGACCAGGGCATAGATCGCCACCTTGGTCATCACCCCTGACATCAGGGCCGAAACATGGCTGGGGGCGGCGGGATGGGCCAGCGGCAGCCAGGCATGCAGCGGGGCCAGACCGGCCTTGGACCCGGCCCCGATCAGGGCCAGCCCGACCACCAGGGCCAGAGACAGGGCGTCGGGGTGGGCCGAACGCATGGCAGCAAAGCTGAAGGCACCCGCCGGTCCGGCCAGAATGGCAAAGGCCGACAACAGGCAAAAGGTGCCGAACACCGCCATGGTCAGATAGACCGCGCCCGCCTTGCGGGCCTCGGCGCTGGTGTGATCGGACAGCACCAGCAGCCACGAGGTCAGGCTCATGAATTCCCACGCCACCAGGAAGGAAAAACCGTCATCGGCCAGCAAGACGCCGTTCATGCCCAGCAGAAACAGCGGATAAAGCGGCGTGACCCGTTGCGGTTCCGGCAGGTGATGGGAATAAGACGCCCCATAGAGGCTGGTCAAGAAGGCGGGAAAATTGATGGTCACCAGGAAGAACCCGGCCAGACCATCCATGCGGAAATGCATGTTCATCCAGGGCAGGCCGATGGGCAGGCTGAATTCCAGCGGCGCCCCACCGTCCAGCATCCGCCAAAAGCCGATGACGGCCAGCAGCAAGGCCGACCAGGCGGCAAGGCCATGGATCAGGGCCGGGGTGAAGGACAGGCGGCGCAGCCAGATCGCCGCGACCGGCAAGACGGCCAAGATGCACAGCGCCCAGGTCAACAGCGACGGCAGAACGGACGTCATGGCGCGTCTCCCTCCCACCGGGTGGGCAGACAGCGATGCGGCGAAAGCAAATGCCGACCGACAGGCGGCGGAACAGACGTCACCTTGTGACCTCCCCCCGGATGGGGCGTGAGAGCCTTGGCGGACCGCCGCGATAGAAGACAGTCCGCAAGACACGGACGACGGCGGGCAAAAGGCGGACAAATAGGATTAAAGCCAGAGGATCATAACAATCGGGAAAAGTTTCCGCCACTACTGCCATTGCTCAAGTCGTGCTTGCCCCGGTATTCTTGAACGGAACATAAGGACGGTCCCGATGCGGCGCGCAGGAAAAACAAAAAACCGGCTCTCTATTGCTACCCGGCGGATCGGTTGGGTGGCGCGGGGGCTGGTCATGCTGTGGCTGTCGCTGTGGGCGGCTCAGGCGATGGCCCAGGATGTGCGCTATCTGCGGGTCGGCACCAATCCGGCGGGCGAAACTCACTTTGTCATGGGCGGACTGATTTCCAGCGCCATCAGCAGCCCGCCCGGTTCTCCACCGTGCGAAAAGGGCGGCAGTTGCGGCGTGCCGGGCTTGATCGCGGTGGCCATCGCCACCAGCGGCAACATCGCCACCGCCCAATCCATCGGCGAAGGGAGGCTGGATATGGGGTTGGTCCAGGCCGACATCGCCGCCCTGGCGCTGGCGGGCAAGCCGCCCTTTGCCAAACCGTTATCCGATCTGCGGGCGGTGGGGCGGCTTTATGCCGATCAGATCCATCTGGTGGCGCGGCGCGGCGCCAATATCCGCTCGCCCCGCGATCTGCGCGGCAAGCGGGTGGCGCTGGGGGCTAAAGGGTCGGGCACTTTGGTGCATGCTGCCGCAGTGCTGGAGGCTTGGGGGGTCAAGTTGGCGGATGTTCGCCCGCAATATTTGCGCTCGGCCCAGGCGGTGGACGCTATGGCCGCCGGTCGGCTGGATGCCTTTTTCGTCATCGATGCCGCGCCGGTCCCCAATATCGCCGAACTGTTCCGCTTCTATCCCATCACCCTGGTGCCGCTGACTGGCGACGGGGTGGAAAAGCTGCAAAAAGACAACCCGCTGCTGAAGGTAACGGAAATCCCGGCTGGAGCTTATGACGGGCTAAGCAGTTCGGTGGCGACGCTGTCGGTGCCGCTCGATCTGGTGGCGTCGGCCAAGCTGTCCGATGATCTGGTCTATAAAGTGACGGCGGCCTTGTGGCATCCCGCCACGGTCAAGCAATTGTCCGACGGCCATCCGGCAGGGGCGCACCTCAGCCAGGGCCGTGCCGCCCAGGATACGGCGGTGCCCCTGCATCCCGGTGCCGCGCGGTTTTATCAGGATGGCGGGCGTTAGGCTGTTTTGCGGCCAACCACCAAAGCGATGCCGCCCAGCACGGCCAGAGACGCCAGGATCAGGCGCAACGTAATGTCTTCGCCCAATGTCGCGGTCGCGCCCAAGGCGGTGATGACCGGCACGCTTAATTGCACCGACGCCGCCTGATGCGGGGTCAGGCCGGTCAAGGCGGCATACCACAGCGCATAGCCCAACCCCGAGGCCACCGCCCCCGATAGAACGGCATAAAGCAATCCTTCGCCGCTGACGCCCGCAAGATGCCCCAACAGCAGCGCCAAGCCTAAGGCAATGGGGCTGGCGCGCAGAAAATTGCCGGTGGTGGCTGCCAGGGCGTCGCCGCTTTTCAGGCCCAGGAGGGAATAAAAGCCCCAGGCAATGCCAGCCAGACACATCAACAGCGCCCCGGACGGCGACGGGGCCGCGACGCCGGGCGAGACCAGCACCGCCACGCCACCCAAAGCCAAGACCAGCCCCAGCCATTGGCCGGGCTTCAGGGCGTGACCCAACATCAGGCCGCGCACGATCATGGTGACCTGCACCGCGCCGAACAGCAAAAGCGCCCCCGATCCGGCGGGCAGGCTGACATAGGCCAGGGAAAAGGTCGCCGCGTAAATCAGCAGGGCCATGGC
>JASLCK010000139.1 GCA_030151865.1 Rhodospirillaceae bacterium
GATCGCCAGCAGACCGGCGAAGCACAGGCAGCCGCCGGTATAGATGATGAACACCCGGCCCATGTTCTCGGTGAAATCGCCTTTCAGCATGGGTCAGTCCTCGGACATCTGGAAATCTTCGTCGATATGGTTCTGGCGGCGGGTGTACCAGAACACCAGCGCCACGAACCCCACCAGCGCGCCTTGCGCCGCCAGGTAGTAGCCCAGCGGAAAACCCAGGACGACGATTTGGTTCAGGCTGTCGGCGAACAGATGCAGGCCCAGGGCCAAGACGGCCCACAGCGCCAGGACGATCCACATCAGCCGCGATGTCTCACGCCAATAAAGCCGGGCTTTTTCCGGCGTCATGGCGTGAGTCATGGGGGGCTTGGCCATGACTGGTTCTCTCCCTTTTTATCGGGATGCCGGGGGCTCGTTTCGGCCCTTGTTGCATGCGGCGTCCCTGTTTTGACGTAAAGCCTTATCCAGTCTGCGGACGCCGTGCGAAAAAAACAACTGGAGTGTTATAACCCCGCCGCCCTTACCATGCCGCAGGCAGGGTGCCGCGCCCGCCCTGGCAGCGGCTGGGCCCCATATCGCCGCATGGCGTAGGCGACAGCGTTTTATCCAGGCAGATGCGGACTTCGCTGATATTTGCCCCCTGACAGGTCATTGCCAGCATATCGGGGCGCAGTCCCGGATTGGCTTGGGAAAACTGCCGGGCCATCTCGTCTTGCGACAGGGTGATGCGCTGGGATGGGGCCTGCAACAGCGGCGGAATGCGGATCGATCCAAAAGCCTGTCTGGCTTTGCCAAAGTAATCCTCGACCGACAGACCGGAACAGGTGCCGTGCTTTTTCCATTCATGCTGGATCAGCCCCTTGGCGGGCATGATCGGCAGCATCTGGGCCATCACCGGCCCCGGCACGCGCTCGCCCGCGGCGCAGTCTTGGGGCCAGCCTTTGCCGGCATATTGGGGCCATAAGCCGTGCAGCACAAAACCCGGCGGGCGGATGTCGGTGCATTGCGGGCGGGCGTCTGGGCGGCTTTCGCAAAAGCTGGGCGACCAGGACAGGCTAAGGACGTAATGATCGAAGCGTCCGGGTTGCCCTACCTGCTGCGCGGCCAGGGGAAAGCCCGACAGGCAAAGGGGCAGGATGCTAAGGGCGGCGGCGATGATGGGGCGCATAAGGATGGCTCGGTTCTGGTGGAGAGGCATAGGGTAAGGCATTGCGGCCCGGTGCAAAGGGTTCCTTTGGTCATGGAGACGCTTTGCGCGGTTGCTCTTGGGGGTGGGTTCGGCTAAATCAACCCCATGCCAGCGCGAGGAGGAATCATGGCGGCCTATCAGTATATTTATGTGATGAAGAATCTTGCCAAGTCCTATCCGGGCGGCAAGGAAATCCTCAAGGGCCTCTATCTGTCGTTCCTCCCCGGCGCGAAGATCGGTGTGCTGGGTCACAACGGCGCTGGTAAGTCCACCCTGCTGAAGATCATGGCGGGCCTGGACACCAATTACAGCGGTGAAGCCTGGGCCGCCGAAGGGGTTAAGGTCGGTTATCTGCCGCAGGAACCGCAGCTTGATCCGGCCAAGGACGTGCTGGGCAACGTCATGGAAGGCGTTGGCGAAACCAAGGCGCTGCTGGACCGCTTCGATGCCGTGTCCGCCCGCTTCGCCGAGGAACTGTCCGACGACGAGATGAACGACCTGATCGCCGAACAGGCCGAATTGCAGGAAAAGATCGATCATCTGAACGCCTGGGATTTGCAGCGCAACGTCGAAATCGCCATGGACGCCCTGCGCTGCCCGTCTGGCGATGCCGATGTTTCCAAGCTGTCGGGCGGTGAAAAGCGCCGCATCGCGCTGTGCCGCCTGCTGTTGTCGCACCCCGACATGCTGCTGCTGGACGAACCGACCAACCATCTGGACGCCGAATCGGTGGCTTGGCTGGAAAAGTTCCTGGAAGATTATACCGGCACCGTGGTCATCGTGACCCACGACCGTTACTTCCTGGACAACGTCACCGGCTGGATCCTGGAGCTGGAACGCGGCCAGGGCATTCCTTACGAAGGCAATTACACCAGCTGGCTGGAACAGAAGGAAAAGCGCCTGGAGCAGGAAAACAAGGAAGAGTCCGCCCGTCAGCGCACCATCAAGGAAGAATTGGAATGGGTGCGCGCCAGCCCGCGCGCCCGTCAGGCCAAGAACAAGGCCCGTATCACCGCCTTCGAAAACTTGGTGGCTCAGGCCAACGAAAAACAGGCCGGGGTCGCCCAGATCGTCATTCCGCCCGGTCCGCGCCTGGGCAATCTGGTGATCGAAGCCGAAGGGCTGTCCAAGGGCTTTGGCGATCGTCTGCTGATCGAAAACCTGTCGTTCCGCCTGCCGCCGGGGGGCATCGTCGGCATCATCGGCCCGAACGGTGCCGGTAAGACCACTTTGTTCCGCATGATCACCGGCGGCGAAACCCCGGATCAGGGCACGTTCAAGGTTGGCGATACCGTCAAGCTGGGCTATGTGGACCAGTCGCGCGACGCCCTGGATGCAGATAAGAACGTCTGGGAAGAAATCTCTGGCGGGGCTGACGAAATCGAACTGGGCAAGCGCAAGATGCCCAGCCGCGCTTATGTGGCGCAGTTCAATTTCAAGGGCTCGGACCAGCAGAAGAAGGTCGGTCAGCTTTCGGGCGGTGAGCGTAACCGCGTCCATCTGGCCAAGATGCTGAAGTCCGGCGCCAACGTCATCCTGCTCGACGAACCGACCAACGATTTGGACGTCGATACCCTGCGCGCTCTGGAAGAATCCTTGCTGGAATTCCCTGGCTGCGCCGTGGTCATCTCGCACGATCGCTGGTTCCTCGACCGTATCGCCACCCACATCATTGCTTTTGAAGGCGACAGCCAAGTGACCTTCTTCGAAGGCAACTACGCCGATTATGAAGTCGATAAGAAGCGCCGCCTGGGGGCCGATGCCGACCAGCCGCACCGCCTGAAGTACAAGCCGCTGGCCCGTCAGTAAAATCGGCCTGTTCTGAACAGAAAGGCGCGTCCCGGTGATCGGGGCGCGCCTTTTTCTTTGGGGGGGGCTTGGGGGATCGGGCAAATAAAAAAGCCGGGACAAAGCCCGGCTTTTAAAAGGGATGCAGCGAAAAGCCGCTTTAGTTGGTGGCCTTCAACTGATCGACCTTGGTACGCATGGCGACCAAAAGTTGATCGACCTTGCCGCCATTGCCCTGCAGGGCGGAATTGTAATCCTGGCGATAGGTGATGGCCATGCTGACGCCTTCGACCACGATGTCGATGATGCGCAAGCCTTGGGTTCCTTCACGCAGACGCCATTGCACCGGGATCGGCTGACCCTGGGCGCGCTTCAGGCGGCTGTCCACCGTCCACAGCTTTTCGCCTTCGTGGTTGGCGGCGGTCACTTCCAGCTTTTCACCGTTATAATCCTTGAAGCGCTTGGCCCAGGTTATCACGGTCATGTCTTCGAACAGCTTGACGAATTCCTGCTGCTGATCCGGGGTGGCTGTGCGCCAGTAACGGGCCAGCACCGACTTGCCGATTTCCGGAATGTCGAAGGAATTGGTAAACAGCGAGCGGAAGCGTTCGTCCCGTTCGGTTTCGCTGATGCTTTTGTCCGCGACATTGACGATGGCCTGATCAGCCAAGCTTTCAATGAACTTGCGCGGATCGGCGTCATCGGCCCGCGCCGCGGACGGCAGGACCGAGGCGGCCAGCGATAACGCCAGCGCGCCAGTCAGGAAAGTACGGCGAAACATCGAGGTCATTTGACAGCGCTATCCACGGGCTGAACCTTAGCGGGCTTGGTCTGCGCGGTCTGCTTGGCGTTCTTCAACTGCGCTTCCTTGTTATACTGGCCCGGATTCTTGCCCGCATTGATTTCGGCGGCGCGGCGCTGACGGTACAGGCTGCGCATGGCCGAATAATAATCCAGCGAGGTCCGCTTCACGTCGTCCAGCACGTCCAGATAGGCTTCGCGCATCGAGACGGCGGAAACGCCGGTGCGGGTCCAAGACAGCCATTTCATATGGTTGTCTTCCAGATAGATGTCCACCGGGTCGGCGAAATATTCGACGGCGACGCCGACGGTATCACGCGGGTTCGACGGGCCCAGCAGCGGCAGCACCAGATAGGGGCCTTCGCCAATGCCCCAGACACCCAGGGTCTGGCCGAAATCGGACTTGTGTTCCGGCAGGCCGGCCGGTTCGGCCACGTCCATGATGCCGAACACGCCGAAGGTGGTGTTCATGGCGAAGCGGCCGATGGTGATGCCCGCAGCCTTGATATTGCCTTGCAGCAG
>JASLCK010000151.1 GCA_030151865.1 Rhodospirillaceae bacterium
AAACCGAAGACCGCATCAACGGGCTGGAATCCGGGGCCGACGATTATCTGCCCAAGCCGTTTGAACCGCGCGAGTTGTTGCTGCGCATCGGCTGGATCCTGAGCCGCGCCCCGCGCGAGACCGTACCCGCCCAGCCCAAACAAATCCGTCTGGGCCGCTTTACCTTCGATATGGAACGCGGCGATCTGTTAGAGAACGGCGAACCCCAGCACCTGACTTCGGCGGAAGCGGCGCTGCTGGCGGTTCTGGCCCAAACCCCCGGCGAAACCCTGTCGCGTGAGGATTTGGCCAACCGCACCGGCAATAGCGGCAATCTGCGCACCGTCGATGTTCAGGTGACGCGGCTGCGCAAGAAGATCGAGGATGACCCCCGCCTGCCCCGTTATCTGCAAACGGTGCGCGGGCAAGGATATGTGCTATGGCTCGACTGATGATCGTGCAGCGCATCAAAGCGATTCTGCCCAAGGGTCTGCTGGGCCGGTCGCTGATGATCCTGGTGACGCCTTTGGTGCTGCTGCAACTGGTGTCGGCTTACATCTTCTATGGCACCCACTGGGACGTGGTGACACGCCGTCTGGCCACGGGTTTGGCGGGCGATATCGGGGCGGTGATCGACCTGATGCGCGCCTATCCGGGACCGGAAAACCGCGGCATCATCTTTGGCGCCACCGGCTGGACCATGGGCTTGCAGTTTTCCATGGAAGACGGCGGCATCCTGGACCGCACCGGCATGCAAGATCCCCCCAGCCAGTTGGAAAACGAGATTACCGGCTATAGCCTGGAATCCAACCTGTTGGGGGCCATGCGCGAGCGAGTCGGCAGGCCAGTTTACGTCAACACAGAATATGCCGAGCGCGATGTTCTGATCCAGGTTCAGCTGCAAAGCGGCGTCCTGAACGTGATCGCGCCCAGGAAGCGCCTTTACAGCCCGACCACCACCATCTTCGTCTTGTGGATGATCGGCACCTCGCTCTTGCTGTTTGGCATTGCCACCATCTTCATGCGCAATCAGGTGCGTTCGGTGCGCCGCCTGGCCGCCGCCGCCGATAGTTTTGGCAAAGGCCGCGACGTTTCTTATTACAAGCTGGAAGGTGCGGCGGAAGTCCGCCAGGCTGCCGCCGCCTTCAATCTGATGCGCGAACGCATTCAACGTCAGATCAGCCAACGCACAGAAATGCTGGCTGGCGTCTCGCACGATCTGCGCACGCCATTGACCCGCATGAAGCTGCAATTGGCAATGATGGAAGGCGAAGGCATCGCCGATCTGTGTGAAGACGTGGCCGACATGGAGCGCATGGTGGAAGGCTATCTGGCTTTCGCCCGTGGGGAAGGCTCGGAAAAGGTGGTGCAGACAGATCTGGTCGCCTTGATCGAAGATGTCTGCGCCAAGCTGCGCCGTGAGGGATCGGCCATCGATCTGCATTGCGAGGAAGAACTGTCCCTGCCGATCCGCCCCCAAGCCCTGAGCCGCGCCTTGACCAATCTGATCAGCAACGCCACCCGCTATGCCAAGCATGTGGCGGTGCGCGCCGGACGACGCCATGACGCGGTTGAAGTCACCGTCGATGACGATGGCCCCGGCATTCCGCCGGAACGGCGCGAGGATGTCTTCAAAGCCTTTCTGCGGCTGGAAGGATCGCGCAATCCCACCACCGGCGGCGTCGGTTTGGGGCTGACCATCGCCCGCGACATGGTGCGCAGCCATGGCGGCGATATTTTCCTGGAAGACAGTCCGCTGGGGGGCTTGCGGGTTCGTGTGCGATTGCCGTTCTAACCCGGCTTTTCCTATCGCCCCTTCCGTACTATCCTGTCGAGCAATACCTTTGAGATAGGTTCGCCGTTTATGTCCACCGCACCCGCCGCCCCGGCTGCTCCGGCCGCCGCTGAAAATCCCGACGTTCTGGCCCGCCGCGAAGTCACCCGGATGCTAAAAGGCCCGGTGGCCGAAAAGTTCCGCAGCCTGATGCCAGCCCTCGGGCAAACCTCGGATCCTTATCGGGCGATCATGGAAAGCCCGCAAATGCTGGATCAGGCGTTCACCCTGTTTCGCGAACAGCGTGACGCCTTTGGCGAATTCCTGATCGATCCCGATGGCAACCCGGTCGAGGATGACGCCGTGCGGCTGAAATGCGGCCGTTCCGTCACCGAAGTGATTGGCATGATTGTGCGCACCGGCATGCGATCCTATGCCGAGCTGCATTTCGGCGACCCCATTGACCCCAGCAAGGTCAAGGCCCTCAAGCCTAAGCCCAAACCCCCGGTCACCGGGCTGATGCGGCTGGTCAACATTACCAAGCTGGCCGACCTGTTCCGCCGCAATTACGGCAACGACGCCCCGCCGCCGGTGGGGCAAAGCAAGTCTGGTCGTTTCTACGCCTCCATCAAGGATGCGCTGGATTTCGAATGGCAGGTGCGCTTCTTCCCGATGTATGTGGAAATCCCGTCCCACGTTTTCCAACGTCTGGGCATCGGCATCACCCGCATGAACACCGAGGAAAGCCTGCACCGCCTAAGCCAGATCGCCGTCTCCGACATCCAGAAGGCCGAAAGCATCATCGGCGATCCGGATCTGGTGCGCGAAATGATGGAACATAACGCCCTGGCCTCGGCCACGGTGTCCGATCTGGGCGAAGCCGGGTTCGATCAGGTGCACGGCGCGTTGGCCCATGTCGACGCCAAGAAGAAGTGGGACGCCCTGGCCAACCGCGACACCGCCAAAAAGCTGGTGGAAGACAAGCGCATCAACAAGCAAGACATCGCCGCCCTGGCCGAATATCTCGACGTTCTGAACGAATTCGCCCTGGACGCCATGCTAGACCTGCATCTGAACCGTGATCAGATGCAGATGTTCCTGAAAACCGCCGAGGAGCATCTGGGCAAGCCCCTGTTCCTGGCCCTGTTCGGCCCGGTGCAAACCCTGATGCCCGACGATCACGAGGAACAGAGCAAGCTGCGCAAGTACCAGACCTTTACGCAAAAGGCCCTGCGCGATCTGGTGACCGCCGTCAAGCAGTTGGAAGAACAGGCGCGGCGCAATCAGGGTCATGCCGGGATCGAGGAATGTCTGGCCACCGTCTGCCGGGCGCGCCGCCCCGATCTGGAAAAGGAAATCAAGAAACTGGCCCCGGCCTGCCTGGAAAAGTCGGCGGCCCCCACCTGATCCGCCACACCGGTTCCCCAAAATAAAAACGCCGCGAAGGAAGCCCTTCGCGGCGTTTTGCATAGGGAGAGCGGACTGTTTATTCCAGACGCCCCAGCGAGCGGGCCAGAACCAGATAGAGCTTGCCCACTTCGGCGCTGGTAAAGGTGCCGGTCAAAACGTCGGCACGGTCAGCAACACGGGCCTGGTTCAGCAGCACTTCGAACTCGGCCAGATAACGGTTCACGTAATCGCGGAACTGGCCGTCTTCCTCGTAGCGGGTGCGAATGGCGGCGATCTGGTGGCGATCCAGGTTCTTCAGGATCTTGCGCAGGAATACCGACTGGTCGCCCGAATGGAATTCGCGCCAGGTCTTGTCGTCGATGCCCGCCTGGAAGATGCGGCTGATATCGACCGACAGGGATTGCAGCTTTTCGACGATGTAAGCCGCCGTTTGCAGGAACTTCTCGACCGAAACGTTGGCGCGCTGCTGATCCAGCTTCTGGGCCTGATCCTCGGCCAGCTTGGACGATTTGACCAATTCGTCGGCCTGACGGCCAAAGGTCTGCACCAAGGTCTCGGCATGATGCGACAGACGCTCGCCGGTCAGCCCCAGATCGTTGGACTTCTGGCGCAGCATCTCGAAGACGCTTTCCAACTGCGAAGCGGTGTGTTCGGTGGCGTCCGACAATTCCTGCGACTGACGGCGCAGCGATTCGCCCGCGCCGCGGACCTGGGCGGTGATGCGTTCCGAACTGGAGGTCAGATCGCGGATACCCGACTTCAGCTGTTCCGATGCGCTGGTGACGTGGGCGGCGGTCTTGCCGACGGTTTCCTCGAACTCGCGGGAAATCTGACGCAGCGAATCGCCCGAGGACCGGGTCTGCAACTGGGCCTGTTGGGCGCTGTCGGTCAGTTCCACCGCGTTTTGACGCAGTTGCTGGCTGAAGGCTTTCAGCAGGTCCGACGAATTCTCGGCGATGCGGGCCAATTCCGCCGACTGGGCCTGCACGGCCTGACCGACGACGGAGATTTGCGCATCAGCCTGTTCGGCGGTGTTGGTGATAACCTCGGTCTGACGGCGCAGATCGTCGCCCGAAAGACGCAGGCGCGCCGTGCCCTGTTCGGCCACATGGGCCAACTGGCCGGAACGTTCCTCGAAGCTGACGGAAACCGCCTGCACATCCTCGATGGCGCGTTGCGAGGCGGCGGCGACATCCTGGCTGCGCAGACGCAGCATTTCGCCCACCGACTGCAATTCCGCCCCAACCCGGCTCGACGCCCCCATCAGATCGCTGACGTTCTGACGCAGCACATCGGCGATACCCTTGACGCGGGCCATCACCTGTTCCGACGTGCTGTTCAGATGGCGGGCCTGCTGGCCCAGCGACGCTTCGGACAGCTTGCTTTGGGTCGAAACCAGATTGGCGATGTCGGCCAGTTCGTCGGCCTGCTTGCGCAGACTGGTGCGAATGGCTTCGGCCTGACCGGCGGCGCGATCGGACCCCTTGTTCAATTCCTCGATATGCAGGCGCACCGCATCGGTCAGTTCGCGGGCGCGCACAGTCATCTGATCGGACGCCGCCGCCAGACCACGGTTTTGCGCGGCCACCGCTTCGGCCACTTCGCGCAGACGGCCCACGGCCTTTTCCGATGCCGCGTCCACTTCGTCGCGGCGTTGCAGGAAGACTTCGCCCACCGAGCCCAGTTGCTGCGAGGCATCGTCGGCGGAAGAGCGCAAGCCTTCCACATGGCGGGTCATCGCTTCGCTCAGTTCGCGGAAACGCACCATCGCCTGATCGGAGGCCGAGGACAGTTCGCGGGTCTGCACCCCCAGACCTTCCTCGACGATCTTGACGCGGGCCAGAACGCGTTCGGTGATCTGATCCAGCCCGGCGGCCTGCTGTTCCAGCGAGCCGGAAATGCGGGCGGTCTGTTCGGCCAGACGGGCCGAGGCCACGGCCAGATCGGTATTCTGGCGGGTAAACAGGGCTTCCAGCGCTTCGGAACGGCGTTGCAATTCGCTGGTGACTTCCTCGGCACGGGTCGAGGACTTTTCCACCACGCCGCTGATCAGCGCGGCCTGTTGGTCAACCGACTTGCCCAGTTCCTCCACCTTGACCTCGGCGCCGCTGACGGCTTTGCCCAGGCTTTCAGTAGACCGCACGATGACTTCGCCGACACTGACCGCCTGCTCGGCGGCCTTGGCCCCAACCTTTTCCAGACGGCCGACCTGTTCGCTCATGGACAGGCTGAAATCCTTGGCGCAGGCCACCGCTTCTTCGGTGACGCGAATCAGATCCTGGGTGGCGTTGCGCACCTCCAAAACCCGTTCGACCGCGCCGTTGGTGCTGCGTCCCAGGGTTTCGACTTCGTTGCGCAAGCTATCGACCACCCGCTGGGTGTCGGTGCCGACCCGGTCGGCCAGCTTGTGCAAATCCTCGGTCTGACGGGCCAACACCTGACGCACCTGTTCGGCCCGCTGCGCCGCCTCGGTCGAAGCGGTGGTCAGATCCTCGGCCTGACGGCGCAAAGACTCCGACACGGCGGAAATGCGGGTCTGCGCGTCTTCGCTGGGATAGGTCAGGCGGTCGAGATAGCGGCGCAGTTGCGCGGCCTCGCGCTTCATGGTGGTGCCGCGATCGACAAAGGCGACGAACAGCCACAACAGCGCCAGCGGCAACACCGCCGCCCCGGCGACGCCGCCGAATTCATTGGGCTGCAATTCGAACAGATTGCCCCAGCCCAAGGCCTTGTCGACATAGGCGAAGCAGACGATCAGCCAGGCCAGACTGCCAAGCGACGCCGCGCCATAGACCGCCCGCAAGAACCAACTGACGTCGGTATCGGCGTGGCGATCGGCAGACCAGGACGGAGCGCGCACGTCGGACGAAATCGGCTTTTCAGCGGTCAGACTGGGCGTCGCTTCGGACTGAGCGGCGATTTCGGAAGTATCGGCCATGGTAAGCAACCTGTTCGAAACGGGAATACCGTTGCGACGTTGCCACATAGGGCCAATAAATCAATGGGTTTCTGCGAATTCTTCAGGCATTCGGCCATGACTTTCGGCGAATTGCCCGCCCCCTGTCCATTCCTGACAAAAAGAACCCCCGCCGCTTCGTTGAAAAAGCGGCGGGGGCAGAGGAGAGGGAGGATCCATATAACGCGAAAAAGGGGCGCATTCAGGTGGACCGCACCGCCTGAATGAACGTCGCCACCTCCTGACGCAGCCGATCAGATTCAGACGATAGGCTGGTGGCCAGGGACAGCACCTGACCCGCCGCCGTATCCGTCTGATTGGCGGCGGCGGACACGTCGGCGATATTGCTGGAAACTTCGCGGGTGCCATCGGCAGCCTGCTGGACGTTGCGGGAAATCTCGCCGGTCGCCGCCCCTTGCTCCTCGATGGCGGCGGCAATGGCGACGGTGATTTCATTGATCTGGCCGATGGTCTGACCAATGCTGCCGATATCGGCCACCGCTTCGGCGGTGGCCGCCTGGATACCCTGGACCTGGGTCTGGATTTCCTGGGTGGCGCGCGCCGTCTGATCGGCCAGGGCCTTAACCTCGGCGGCAACCACGGCGAAACCCTTGCCCGCCTCACCGGCGCGTGCCGCTTCGATGGTGGCGTTCAGGGCCAAAAGATTGGTCTGGCTGGCGATGCCTTGGATCATCACCACCACCTGATCAATCTTCTGCGCCGCCTCGGCCAGCGCTTCGACCGAACGGCTGCTGCGGTTGGCCTGTTCGGCGGCATGGTTGGCGATGGTGGTGGATTGATCGACCTGACGGGCAATCTCGCCAATGGACGCCGCCAATTGCTCGGACGCACTGGCCACGGTCTGCACGTTGGAAGACGTGCCTTCAACGACGCGGGCAACGGCGGCGCTTTGATGGGTGGTGCGCTCCGACGTCGTGGTCATGGACTGGGCAGCGGTGCGCAGTTCGCCCGATGATTGAGCCACCGCATCCACCACATGGCTGACGCTGCGCTGGAAATCGGTCACCAGCCGATCCAGCATTTCCCGCTTCTGCGCTTCCGCCCGATGCTGGGCGGCGGCGTTGGCTTCCTCCAGCGCCTGCTTTTCCAGCAGATTGTGACGGAACACACTTAAGGCGTCGGCCATCTGGCCAATTTCATCCTTGCGGTCCAGACCCGGAATGGTCTGATCGGCATCGCCCTTGGCCAAGGCCTGCATGGCGCGGGTCATCACGACGATGGGATGCGCCACCAGACGGGTGATCAGCCACCCCAACAGGGGCACGATCACCAGCAGCGAGGCCAGAACGCTGATCAACAGGGTATGACGCAGTGTCTCCAGCGGCGCCAAAACCTTGGCGCGGTCCATTGACACGCCGACATACCACTTCACCGTCGGCAACCCCGAAATGGGATAGAAGCGCACGATGGCATCCCCCTGCTCGGCCTGCATGTCGGCATTGACAACCGCATCGGGCTTGATGCCGAACGGCTTCATGATTTTTTGCTCATCCGGATGGACCAGCACGGTCCCTTCGCCATCCACCAGGAAGACGAAGCCCTTGCCGCCCAGATTGAGCGAGCGCAAGAAGCTTTGCAGCGCGTCCAGCGGCAGGTCGGTTCCCGCCACCCCCTGCAAAGCCCCGCCGCGGCTGATGGGGCTGACAACGCTGATCACCAGCTTTTTGGTGGTGGCATCAACATAGGGGGCCGTCAAAGCAATCTGCTTGGCCTTGACCGCCGTGTCGTACCAGGGACGCTTGCGCGGATCATATCCGGCAGGCAGCGGCAGCGTATTGGACGTGATGAACGAACCATCCGCATCGACGCCAAAATACACTTCCGAGAAGGTTTGATTGAAGGTCGGGCGCTTGACCAGCTTGGGGATTTCGGCGCTGTCGCTGTTGGTGATGTCCTCGGCCAGATCGCGCACCAGCAACAAACGACCGTCCAACCATTTTTGGATGCCATCCGCCGCCGACGTGCCGGTCGAGCCGACTTCCTGGCCGATTTCCGAAATCAGCGTGTTGCTGGAAACATTGTAAATCCAATATCCCAGCACGCTGAAGGAAACGACGATCAGCAGCGCGGAAACGATCAGGATTTTATAAATAAACCGCTGGCGGCGCGCGGAAGCACCGCCGGAAGTTTGCGGATTATTCAACTGATAGCTCATCGTTTTCACCTTGATGGGATCGCGTGACAGGCGCATCCCGTTCCCCAGAATAGAAACTATAGATTGATACAATCTATTCCATCACCCCATTTGTGACAGAATATTTACAGTCAACAATTGTAAACCAGGGAATATTGAACAATAAATATAAAATTTAATGATTGATCATAGGTATTATGTCAGGCGGAACAAAGGATGATATCAATCAAAATATTTTAACCTTCGGATAAATGGGAAATTATTCCAGTATAAATATTAATAATAAATATTATTGAATTCAAAAATACTTAATAAAAAAGAAGGGGCCCGCTATATAGCAGGCCCCATCAAAAATCCACACGCTTAATAGAATTGTCAGTTTTTGACAGATTTACTCAATTGATCGAGCAAATTCAGAACTTCGTGTGACGCGTCGTTCAGATGTTCGGCTTCGACGAAAGCTTCTTCTGTGCGACCGGCCTCATGCAGTTCCAACGCTTTGCGGCCATGATCATGCACCCGCTTATGGGGCTCCAGCAGCTTTTGATAAGCCGGTTGGCGGCGTATCTCCTCGCTCGCGGCGTTTTCATACCATTTGCCCAAACGGCAATGATGGTGGTCGGCCAGGGTGCAGGCCTGCAACTGGCTTCGCTCGGCCAGACGTTCGATGATGCTGCGCTTAAAGCGGGTGTGATCGTTCTTGGCGATTTCCAAGATGGCGTCGCCATCCATCTTTTTGGCGAATTCCTCGATACGGTCATCCAGCACCTTGGCGGTTTCGCCCAGTGCACCCAGAACCGTATCGATTTCATGCATGTTGGTGTCCGACAGATCGGCAATGCGCGCCGTGCCGCTCGACACCTCGGTCGAGGCGCGGTTTTGCTCGGCCAAAATGGCGGCAATATCGCGCATCCGGGCGGTCACGCTATCGACCCGCCCGGCGATGGCGTCCAGACGCCCGGTTACCTGAGCCACGGCTTCGCGGCCTTCCTGGGCGGTGCCGGTGCTTTGGTCCATGGCACTCAAGGCAACATCTACCTCGCCGCGCAGCCCGTCGATCCGTTGACGAATATCCACCGTGGCATGGGCGGTTTGATTGGCCAGATTTTTGACCTCACCCGCCACCACGGCAAAGCCCTTGCCCGCATCACCGGCACGCGCCGCTTCGATGGTGGCGTTCAGGGCCAATAGATTGGTCTGGCTGGCAATCGCCTCGATCTGATCGACGATGGTGACGATATGCCCCGCCGCATCGGCCAGGGTCTGCATTTTCACCCCGACATCGGCCACCGCCGCCATCATGGCGTCCGAGGCATTGCGCGCCGTCTCGGCGGCCCCGACGCCCTCGCGGGCGGCTGCCTCGGCGGTTCCAGCCTCGCTGGCGGCGACTTCCGAGTTTTGGGCGATGGTATTGACCGATGCGACCATTTCCTCGATGGCCGCCGCCATCTTCTGGCTTTCTTCGGCGGCGCGGCGCACCGACAACAGCATGCGCGCCACCACGATGGCCGCTTCATTGCATTGGATGGCGGCACTCACCACCCCCTGCAATTGGTACTGCATGCTGGCTTCCAGCATCTTGCGGCCAACGGCCAGTTCATCGACCATGCGGGCCTGATCGGCCTCCAGCTTGGCGTGCTGCTCGGCTGAAACCAGAACCACCTGAACCCCACGCGCCAGGGTACCGATTTCGTCGCCGCGGTTTTGATGGTCGACCCGGGCCGAGAAATCATGTCGGCCAATGCGTTCCATCACATCGGCCATCTGAATGATCGGCCCCGTCACCTTGCGCGACGCAAAGATCGCCAACAGCAGCACCAACAGCAACGCCACAGCAACAACGACGCCAATGGTTTGATGGGCGCCCGACAGTTCCTTCAGGAACGGCGAAGCGTCCAACACCACTTCCGCCACGCCAATGGCCGAACCGGCATAATCCTTGACCACCGCGCCAGAGACCGCCACCGGCTTGCCCGCCAGTTGGGCCATACGCATCACCCGTTGGCCCGCCAGAATCTGCTGTGCTTCCTGATCGGTCAACAGCGTGCCGCCAAAGGTGCTGGCAAACGGCTTGAAGCCGTCGGCGCTCTTAAGACGCATCGCCACATCAACCGCAGCGTACTTTTTGAAACTGTCGAAGAACCCGGCCCCAAAGGTCAGGCCGTATTCGACCGTGCCAATATGCCGCCCCTGATCGCGCACCGGCACCACACCGCGCACACTTAACCCGGACCGGCCCATTTCCAGACCGCGCTTGGGCGACACGGTTTTGTTGGCCTCCACCACCATGGGGCGGATCTGGCTCAGATCGTCGCCATATTTATCAGGCTGATGCAGACGCAGGAACGATGTGGCCGGGGGAAGATGGAACTGAATCTGTTCCACACCATAGCTTTTGCTCATCGACGCCATGACGGGCGCGCTCAATTCCAGCAAATGCGACCGATCTCCCGCCGCCATGGCCGCAGACATTCCCGGCGTCACCGCCAATGCCTGCGCCAGAGCTTCAGCCTGAACGGCAACGGCAGAGGTCATGTCCTGGAACTGATCCAGGCGACTGTCCAGTTCGGTTTGTGCCGCCTGACGCACCAAAGATGAAGCATATTCGTTCGAGACATAGCCAACAGCTAAAGTTGTCAGAAACGACGAAACAACAACGATTGCGCTAAATTTGCTTGATATTCCCAACCGCAACGGTTTCTTGCTCCTCTGACTGCCCCATGCCTTGGCGGCATTACATGCACACCCACCGATAGAATTGACGTTTATTACATTTTTTACTGATTTGAAACGTGAAATTAGAGTGACGAGCCTTGCATAAAAAGCCGTTACTCTGCCGCGTCAAACGTTTGGGGCGGGGGCCGAACACGACCCCCGCCCCAATCAGTCCGATGTAAAACAGTTAACCTTGACGGATGCGCCCGACGAACTGCTCGACCTCACGGCTCAACAATTCCGACTGCCGCGACAGATCCGACGCCGCTTCCAGCACATGGGTCGCACCCAAGCCGGTTTCCTGAGACGCCGAAGTCACGCCGGAAATATTGTCGGATACCTCCCGCGTGCCTGCGGCGGCTTCATCCACATTGCGGGCGATTTCCTGGGTGGCCGCGCCCTGCTCTTCCACAGCCGAAGCAATGGTCGAGGAAATCTGACTGATCTCGGAAATCGTATGGGTGATTTCCTTGATGGCGGCCACCGCTTCGGTGGTTGCGCCTTGAACCCCGGCGATGTGCTGGGAAATTTCTTCGGTGGCTTTGGCCGTCTGGTTGGCCAGGGTTTTGACCTCGCCCGCCACCACGGCGAAACCCTTGCCGGCCTCTCCGGCGCGCGCCGCCTCGATGGTGGCGTTCAAGGCCAACAGATTGGTTTGGCTGGCAATGTCCTGGATCAGATTGACCACATCGCCAATCAGATTGGCCGAACTGGCCAGACTGTTGACGATGCCGTTGGTTTTCTCCGCCTGAGCCACCGCCGCATTGGCCACTTCCGCCGCGGCATTGACCTGACGGCTGATCTCGCGGATCGACGACGACAATTCCTCGGCGGCGGCGGCGACCGTTTGCACGTTGCTGCTAGCCCGTTCCGATGCCGTGGCCACCGTCCCCGCCCGCTGGCAGGCGGTGTCGGCCACCGACGACATGGATTTGGCCGTACCCTGCATTTGCCCGGCAGCCGAGGCCACGGCCTGCACCACCCCCTTGACGCTGGCGTCGAAGTGGTCGGCCAGTTCGTTCATCAGGCGGCGCTTTTCTTCCTCGGCCCGCTGCTTTTCCTGTTCCTGGGCATCGCGCAGATGGGCAGCTTCGGCGGCATCGTTGCGCAGCACCTCGATGGAGCGGCCCAAAACGCCGATTTCATCATGCCGTTCGGCTTCCTCGACCTGAACCGAAAAGTCATGTTGGGCCAGCCGCTGCGTCACCGCCACCAGATGGTTCAGCGGACGGGTGATGTTGCGGGCCAACCACAGCCCCACCGTCAGCATGACCACGGCCACCGCGCCGATGATCAAGGCTAAGTGAGTGGCAATCTTCAGGAATTCGGCATCGACATCATCAATATAAAGGCCGGTGGTAATCACCCACTGCCAGGGCACGAAACTGCCCGCATAGCTGGCCTTGGGCACCGGCGTGGTTTGCCCGGGTCGAGGAAACAGGTAAAACACCGGACCGCCGCCGGCTTGCGCCGCTTCGACGGATTTGCGGATAAACTCGACCCCGTTGCTGTCCTTGGAATCCATCCGGCTGGTTCCCTCCAGCTCGGGCATCGAGGAATGCAGAACGGCGATACCCGCATAGTTATAGATGGTGAAATATTCACCCTTGCCATAGCGGATCTTACGCAACTGTTCCTTGGCCAGTTTTTGCGCCGTCGCTTCATCAAATTCGCCGGCCTGGGACCGGTCATAATAGCTTTGCGTGATGGCGCGCGCGCTTTCGACAAGGCTCTTCACCTTATCGACGCGGTCATCCGTCATTGTGGAACGCACAAAATAAAGAGAAACGGCCGCCAGAACAGCGACCCCCAACAGGCCCGCCAATACAAGCGAAACCAGCTTAGCCGATATGCCAAAACGCTTCACTACACACCCCCTTCAACAAAGGTGTGGAAAGGCGCCGTCCCCACCAGCCCGCTTTCCAATGCATCGAAGCATATCCCACAAAGCTTATTTAAAAAGGGCTCATAGATTGGGCAAAAGGTTGCACCATATAACCGAAAGATTAGAAACGTTGCCGTCAGAAAACATCAGCCAAAAACATTCTTAACATTGTTAAAATTTATAACAATTCATCATCCGAAATATTACCGACCCGCACGATGCAAATGCTAATTTGGAATATAACCAATTTAAGACATCATTCCTTTTCGTAGGATATAATGTAATATTTCCAAACATTAAATAACTACTTTAGCGAAACATATCAACAATAGCACCCGCATAGAGGGCAAACTGCTCCACGCAAAAAAAGCGTCCGATCATCTTCTTCATGATCGTCAGAATGAAGATGTCTCGCTTGCATATGCAATTTGCAGACGTATCATCATCCCCACCTCGCGTTATGGGCATGGCATAGGGGGTGTGAGGTGGGGCGTAATAACCGGTTATCCCGGTGGCTTTTGGCTGCCGTCTGTCTGGCTGGCGTGATCGGATCGGGCAGTTACCTTGCCTATCGCCACAATCAGGGATCGCACACCGATGGCGACCAAGCGTCGTCCCGACCAACCGGCCCGCAGCCCAAGGCCGCAGCCCCAACGGGGGCGTCCCCGCAAGCCACGGCCAGCCCCCAAACTCCATCCCAACAACGTCAGGACCAGATCATTACGGTCGAGCGGTTTGGCCGCTATGCCTTGAAGCTATCCAGCGCTCAGGGTGCGGCCCTGCAACTGGTGGACCGCATGGGCGGCCCGGGACCATCGGATGGGGTGATCGGTCAGCGCGATGGTCGTCTGGATGTTTTTCTGGGGCCGGGCGAGCATCAGGTCATCAAGACCTTTGCCGCCAACGCCCAACCGCCCGAACTGACCGTTCAGCCCTTTGACGAATTGAACAGCGACAAGCTGCCGCAATTGGTGGAACTGGCGCTGGTTCAGGGCGAACTGGGCGATGCCCAACAGCGCTCTTATTGGATGGTGGTGCCCAGCCGCCAAACCGTCTTCATCGAAGCGGCGGGGCGGCATCTGGCCGATTTGCGGCTGTGGAAGGATGGAACCTGGCTGGTTCCCGACGCACCCATTACCGATCAGTCGGAACCCAAGACCGGTCAGCCCCTGGCCGTCAAACGATTGGTGGCAACGCTGGAGCCCGGACTGTACCGCCTGATCGCCTATGGCGGCGCAGGCCTGCCCTGGACCATGGCAGGCACCGAAAAACCCTTCGCCCTGCGCTGGGGCATCCCCGAATTGCCGCAGACCGGTCGCCGCCCAATGTCGGCTGGGCCGTTCGGCTTCGACCGTTGGCTGGTCAGTGGCGACACTACCCTTTTCCGCCTGGAACTGCCGCGCGGCGATAAGGGGGTGATCGAGGTGGCAACATACGACCAGGGCCGTATCGGCGGGGCGTCGCGTGCGGTCATCGACAAGACCACGCGCTCCCAGGCGGCGGATGTGATCCGCCAACCCAGCGCAGAAAAGCATCTGGTGACCATCCGTACTTTGGCCGCGCAGGATTATGTGTTGCAGAATTTTCCCAACAAACGGGACTATTCGTTCGACGCCCCAGCCAACAGCCCGTTTTTGGTCAGCGCCTGGCGTCCTGGTCTGGGGGCCGACGATCCCGATCTGACCGCCATCCTGACCGAAAGCAACGCCCGCTCCGCCCCCAAGGTGATCGCCAGCCAGACATTGCGCCTCGGGCCGAACATGCCCTGGATGCGTCATTTCAACCTGCTGGCCGACACCACCTTACTGGTTGAAATCACGCGGGCGGGCCGATATCGGGCCGATATCAGCGGGGTTCAGGCCGATCTGCAAATAGTGCCCTTCAGCGTTCCGGGCGGGGCAGCCGCCAAAGCCACGCCGCCCCAATTGAACAACGCCGCCTGGAACCTGGATGCGGGCTTTTACAGCCTGCGGCTATCCCCCCGGCCAGAACAGCGGGGCATTGCCGGGTTGTCCCTGTATGGCGACGGGACCGCCAAAGCCGCCGAGGACAGCCCGCCGCTGCCCGCCGCAGCCCTGTTCACCCCCACCAGCGGACGGACCAAAACCGATTATCTGCTGACCACAAGCCAATCTGCCGGGTTTGCCGTGCAGCGTCTGCCGGTCAAGATGACCGGTGATATGCCCCTGGCCTTGCGGGCCGGATCGGAAAACGGCCTGTCTCTGCCCATCGCTCTGCCTACCGACGGCAAACTGCAAGTCCTGGGCGATGATGGACGCGCTCTGGACTTCTCGTTGGACGATGGCGCCGCAGTGCCCCAACCTGCCGTCAAGGCCGGATCGCACCAAATCCGCGTCACCGCCCCCGATGCCGGGCCGCTGACGGCGGTTCTGCGCTTTACCCCGGACGCCAAACCCGCCCCACCGCCCGCATTGCCGGTCTTAAGCGATGCCGATGCTCAAAAAATTCCCGCCTTGCCGGTCTTGAGCGCCGATCAGCCGCACTTTCTCGATCTGGAACGCAAGCAAAGCCAAACCTTTCTGGTCAAGGTGGATCGTCCGGCCCTGTACCGGGTTGAAACCACCGGCCTGTTGGAAACGGCGGGCACCATCCGCACCCAGGTTCACCCCAGCCTGAGCAGCGCCGCCGCCAATGGCGTCGGGCGCAACATGCTGTTGCAGCAATATTTGCGCCAAGGCGTCTACCTGCTGACGGTCTCGGCCCAGGGTTTGACCGAGGGACATCTGGGCTTGACCCTGACGGCGGCTCCGCTGCGCCAGGGCGGACCACTTGGCCTTGGCATCGCCGCCCATGCCGCCTTGGGCAGCGGTGACGGCATTGCCTATGACCTCGACATTGCCACAGCGGGCACCTATCGCCTACGGGCGCTGACCCCCGACATCGCCGCCGCGCAACGTCCCACCCGCCGGACCGAAGAAACCAGCGAGGAGGCGGCGACCGAGGACAATCCCGACGCTTCCACCTCCGACAGCGCGGGCGAACCCGCCACCGACACCGCCGACGGCCCCTTGATCCGCCTCGAAGATGACGCAGGCTGGCCGCTGACCACCCCCGATCAGACCGGCGACTTGGAAACCACTCTACAGCCCGGCCATTACCGCCTGATCGTGCAGCCTCTGGCGATGCCCAGCCGCCTGCTGACCCTGGTGGAAAGCGTGCGTCCGTCCGCCCAATATGCCGGGCACGGCCCCCACGCCTTGCCCCTGGGTGAAACCGTCGCCAACCGCTGGGATGAACCGGCGCAAGGGGACGCACGCACCCCCGATGTCTGGACCTTCACCCTGCCCGCCGACGCCGACCTGATCATCACCTTGAGCGAGGGCATGCAGGCCGAACTGAAGGCCGATGGCAACGACACGCCTGCTACTGCATTCAGCTTCCGGCAACCCTGGCAGGGCCGGTTAAGTGCAGGAACCTATAGCTTGCAAGCCAGCACGGTGCGGCCCAACAACCGGTTTGACTACACGGTTTCCACCCAAATCGAACAATTGGTGGCGGGACAAAGCCGCACCGTCACCGCCCCGGCCCTGATCCCGCTGGCCCTGGGGGACGGGCACCGTTTTGAACTGACCTCGTTTGGCACCGGACAGATCAAGGCCACGGTGCTAGACAAGGATGGTCGCCCCGTTGCTCGCGGCGACAACCGCGCCGACGACTGGAACATCAACCTTGCCGCCCGTCTGCCTGCGGGCCAATACCAGTTGAAGCTGGAACCGGTCGGCCAGCCCCAGGCTTCCACCACCCTGACCTTGCGCGAACTGGCGGAAATCCAGGATCAACCTTTGGGCAATGGCGAAGACCGGCACTGGGGCGACGGGGCGCTGCACAGCCTGCCCCTGCGCCTGGGCACCGACGACGGCCCGTTGATCGTCGCCGTCGCCCGGTCCCAAGACGCGGTCGGGCTGGCCCTGGAACGGCGCGAGGGGGATGGAACCTGGATCAGCGTTGCCTCGGCCTCCGGTTCCGATGCGGTGCTGGCTTTTCCCCGCGATCCTGCCGCCGAATACCGCTTGCAAAGTTGGCCCTTAGCGGGCAGCCGCGCCGCCATCACCCTGGCCTTGCGCGCCCCGAACCCATCATCCTTGGGTGAAGGCGGTTTGATGTCGGGCATTACCCTGTCGCCCTTGGCAGGCATTGATCCGCCGGTCGGCATTGCCGCCGTCAAACTGGACGGCCCCGGCCTGATCCGCCTGACCACGCCCGCCGCCCGCCTGATCTGGGGTGATGGCGCACAACCCCGCGCCCTGGCCCATGGCCCCGATGTGGCGGCGTTAAACGGCGGACCGCTCTGGTTGGTCGGTCCCGTGACTGGCGAGAGTGTGAAGGGGCAACGGATTTCCGCCGCCACCAACGATGTCTTATCCTTGACCTTGCAGGAAAAACAGACCGTCACCCTGCCCTTGACCGACGACGGCAAGGGGCCGCGTCTGTGGTTGGCCGAATCCCGCGTCGGTCAGCCCGGTCTGTCCATCGCCCCCGCCGCCGATCCAGGCAATCTGTTGCAGGCGGGTATAGACACCGGGGCCACCGCCGCCCTGCTGCCTGATTCGGGGGATGGTTCGGGCAAGGTGTTGCGGCTGTGGCGTGCCGATTCCACCGACGAGATGCCGGTGACGCTGCGCCGCATCGTCTTTGCCCGCGCCACCCGCGACGACCTGGAGTGGGGCGAGGCCGACCGCGACATCAATGCGGGCGCGGCGCTGGAATTGACCTTGCCCGATGGCCCCAAGCATCTGCGCCTGGCGTTGCCGCCGCGCATGGCGGCGGCACTTTTGGATCAGGATGGTCAGGTGCGCCGCCTGTTCTGGCCCGACCAGCGCCCGGCCAGCATCGTGCTCGACAGCGACGCCCGCCGCCTGCTGCTGCTGAATACCGCCCTTCAGCCTGGGCGACTGTCGCTGACCATCATGCCGCCTACAGGCGGGCTGGCCCTGTCGCCGGGCGTTATGCTGCGTCAAACCCAGGCGGCGGCGGGTCTGTTGTCCATCGATGTCAGCACCCCCGATAAGGCCGAAGCCAAGCCGCAGACCCTGGTCTTTTCCGGCCCCGTCCAGGATGCCTGGCTGATCCGCCGCGACGGCGTCATCCAACATGGACTTACGGATCTGACCCCTTCGAGCCAAGGGACCTTGCTGATCAAGCATCAACCCGGTCTGGTCGCCGCCTGGATGACCGATGGCGGCGCGCCCGGCTGGCTGGAGAACGCCGCCAAGGCTTCGGCGCAAAAAATCGCACCAGCCGCCCTGCCCCTGTCGGGGACGGAAACGGTCTGGCGCTTTGCCCCGCAACAGCCGGTTCTTTTGCATCTACGCAGCCAGCAGCCGGTTTTAACCGCCCTGTCGGGCGGGCGGCAAAGCGTGTGGCCCCAGGGGGCCGATCTGCAAATGTTCCTGCCTGCGGGCAAGGACAGTCTGCTGGGGCTGCGCCCCTTGCAGGACACCGCCCTGTCGGGAACCGCCGCCGTCAGCTTCAGCCAACCCCAGCCGCTGGCCGAAGGCTTAGGCCCCAAACTGCGGCTGGCCCCCGGCGATGCCCGCCTGTTCACCTTCACCCTGGCTGAAGCCGGGTCGGTGGGGGTCGGCATCAAGGGCGAGGCCGACAGCGCCCATATGCGTCTTTACGGCCAGAACGGCGATCTGCTGGCCGAAGGTGCGCTGGCCATGAACGCCTTGCAGGCCGGGCGCTATTTCCTGGTGGTGGAAAACCGCGCCGACGCCGATGCGGTCGAAGTTCAGCCTGCCCTGGTGGGGGCCGTCAAGCCCGGCAAAGCCCCGCCCGAGGATATCAAACGCAAATACTGGGACATGGTTTCCGAGGAAGAGGGCAAGTAGCATCATGAAACTCCGCCATCTCGCCCTGTTCGCCCTGCTGACGCCGCTGGCCTTGGCCCCACTGGCTCTGACCTCGGCCACCGCGTCCCAATCGTCGTCCGCGACGCCGCTCGATCAGGTCAAGCGCCCGGCGGGGGCGGTGGTGGTGCCTGAACATTTCCTGCGCCAATGGGATCCGGTCACCATCTTTTTCGACGGTGACACCGGCCCGGCCAAAGGCGGACCGGAAGATCACCCCGAACGGTTGGTGCAGGTCAGCCCCAACCATCCCGGCGCCTTTACCTGGCTGGACAGCCATACCCTGCAATTCCGCCCGGCCATCGCCTGGCCGCCCATGGGGCGCTTCACCTGGACGGTGCAGGGCCGCAAGGCCGAGTTGGTCACCCTGATGTCGGCACCGCAATCCAGCGTTCCCGCCAATGGGGCATCGGGGTTGGCTCCGGTGGAAACCATTACGCTGAGCTTTGCCGAACCCATCGCCGCCGCCGATCTGGCCCGCCTGGTCAGCATCGAACTGCGCCCCCTGCCGGGGGTCGGCGGCGATCAAAGCCGCCTTTTGGACTCCCATGATTTCGACGTGGTGGCGCAGGAACGCAGCAAACCCAACGCGCCCGCCAGCTATGTGCTGAATTTGCACGCGCCGATTCCCTGGGGCGTCAAGGCCATCATCCATATCAAACTGTCGCCCGACCCGGCCAAGGGGGCGGAAGAACAGACCCTGTCCTTTGCCACCGCCGCCCCCTTCCACGCCGTCAGCTTCGGTTGCCGCGACAAGGGTTTTCCCGCCCTGGCCGAAGGGGTGGTCTATGGCTCCGAACGCGCCTTGACCTGCCCCGCCGACGAACGCACCGTGCAAGTGGTCTTTTCCGACCGTCTGGCCGAAGTCGGCCCGATCGAGGCCCGTAATCTGCTGCGCTTCAGCCCGCAGGTGGAGGGGCTGAAGTTCAAGACCGTCGAAAACACCCTGGTGGCCAGCGGGCGGTTCCAATCCGACACCCTGTATCAAGTCCGCCTGGAGCCCGCCAAACTGAAGGACAACCGGGGCCGTCCCCTGCTGCTGAACAGTCCCAGCCAGTTGGCCCTGTCCTTCCCCGCCCGGCCCGGCTTCATCGACTGGCAAAAGGGCAACGGCATCGCCGAACGGTTCGGCCCGCAGATGCTGCCGGTCAAATCCCGCAGCGTTGATCGGGTGGATTTGCGCATCTTCGCGGTCGATCCCCTGGCCCGCTCGCTGTGGCCCTTTCCCGAACGCGGCGTGCGGCTGGATGAAACCGAACGCCCCTTAGCTCCGGGCGAAGAAACCGCGCCGTCCACCAAAGCCTATAGCCCCTCTTCCGACGATGTAGCGTCCTACATCCGCTCGTTCGGCTCGCCTATCGTGTCGGAACTGGTGGATTTGCCTGCCGGAAAGGGCGATGGCGCCGCCAGCTTCGGTATTGATGTGCGGTCCCTGCTGGCCCATGCCGTCGGTTCGGGCAAACCCGGCCATTATCTGGTGGGCATCCGCCGCCTGGACGGCAAGCCCGAACGGCAATGGATGCGCCTGCAAGTCACCGATCTGTCTTTGACGGCGGTCGACGAAAAAGACCATGTGCGCTTTGCCGTCACCTCGTTGGCCACCGGCCAGCCGGTGGCGGGGGCTAAGATCGTCATCGAAGCCAAGGAAGGAAGTGCCGCCGTCGAAATCGGTTCCGGCATGACCGGCGCGGATGGCCTGATGGATTGGGCCATTCCGGCCAAATCGGAAAATTACCGGACCTTGAACCGCGTCATCGTGCGCAAGGACGACGACCTTCTGGTGCTGGACCCGCGCAATCAGGCCCCACGCGAATATACCGAAGGCGGCTGGCGCGATTCGGACCATGGCAATTCCGATTATTATTCCGGCTCGTCCTCAGGCTGGCTGAGTTGGGTGTTCAGCGACACCCAGGGGCGCGCCACGCCCGAGCGGGATTTGTGCCA
>JASLCK010000176.1 GCA_030151865.1 Rhodospirillaceae bacterium
ACCAAAGAGGTGGGTTCGGCGGTGGTCACCACCGTGTTGCCTGCCAGGGCCGGGAATATGCCGGGCATGCCCGTCCCGTCGGGGCGATGGCAGCTTTGGCAGAATTCCACGTAACCGGCCGCGCCGGTCTGGGTCATGTCGCCCGCCCGCAGGGCGGTCAAGGTGACCCCGCCGGTCGCGGTGGGGGAGGAAGAGGCAGCCGGAGGGGGGAGGCTACCGTCTCGCGCCGGCAGGGACTTCAGATAAGCGGCCATGGCGTTCAGATCCTCGGCGCTTAAATATTGTGTGCTGTGGCCGACCACTTCGGCCATGTTGGCAAAAGCCGCCGATTTGTCGGTCCGGCCGGTCTTCAGGAAGGTGACGATATCGCTCTGCGACCAGCGGCCCAGCCCGTCGGCGTCATTGCCGCGCAGGCTTTTGGCGTGCCAGCCGTCGATATTGGCCCCCGCCAGATAGGCGCTGCCGTCCTTGTCGCCCATGGCCTTTTCCTGGAAAGCCAGGCCGCGCGGGGTGTGGCACGATCCGCAATGTTCCAGGCTTTGCACCAGATAGGCGCCACGGTTCCATTGGGCGTCGCGGGTCGGGTCGGGCTGATAGGGCGTTTCGCGGGAAAACACCATGTTCCAGCTTGCCAGCGGCCAGCGCCACGACAACAGCCAGGGGATTTCGCTGGGTTTGTTGGCCTGCTGCACTGGGGCAACGCCTTGCATGAAATAGGCGTAGAGCGCCTTCATGTCGGCATCGGTGATCTTGGCATAGGATGGATAGGGCATGGCCGGATAGAGATGGCGGCCATCCTTGGCCACCCCTTCGCGCACGGCGCGGTCAAAGTCGGCATAGCTGTATTCGCCGATGCCGGTCTTTTTATCGGGGGTGATGTTGGTGGAATAGATGCGTCCGATGGGGGTTTCCATCGCCAATCCACCCGCAAAGTCCTGTCCGTTGGGCACGCTGTGGCAGGCGATGCAGTCGCCTGCGCGGGACAGATAGCGGCCCTGTTCCACCAAGGCGGCGTCATCGGCGGCGGCAGCTTGCGCGCCGTGGGGCCAGACGGCCAGCACGGCCAGGGCGCCCAGCCATTTTCTATCGGTGCGGGGCTTGTGCGACATGATCATCCTCTCTCTGGCATAACTGACCGGGGAGAAAGGTATTCCCGTAATTATGAAATGGATATTGGGGCCGATGCCTAAGGGATATCAGGGTTTACCCTTAAAGTTTGCATCGCTGCTCAAAGCCATACCTTAAAACAGTTATAAACTTCTCCTGTGGGTTTTATAAATCCTCCCGTAATGCAATTTCATTTCGGGTGAGCGTGGTTCATGTCTTTTCTGTTGAACGGCCTGGGGGCCGGGGTTCGCTTGCTTGGGATGCTGTGCTGGTTTGTCTTGTTTCCTTTGTTGGTAGTGCTGGCCGCCGTCAATGTCGATCCTGGCTTGCCGGTTCTGGCCAAGGGGCAATGGGGGCAGTGGCAGTTGGTGCTGCTGCTGGCGGCGCTGCTGCATCTTGCCTATCTGGCGTCATTGTCCCTGAAGCAGGGTGTCGCGGATAAGCTGGCGGCCGAACTGAACGGCCATGTGCATGGTTTGACCGCCCAGGGTGTGCATCGCTATGCGCCGCAGCGCTGCCCGTTGTCGTCGGTGCTGGCGGTGGTGATGAACGCCAGTATCGAGGCCGAGGAATTTCTGGTTTTCTTCGTGAATTTCTATGCGGCTCATTTGCGCAACCGGGCCAGCGAGGTCCGCCAGATGCTGTTTCTGGTTCCGGCCAGTTTCATTCTGCTGGGGCTGTCGGCCCTGCGTTATGGCGATGCCATGTCGATGGTGCAGATGCTGGCGGCGGGTCTGTTGCTGGGATCGGCCCTGCTGATCTGGGGACGGTCGTTTTTTCTGACCCTGGTGTTCCGCCGTCTGGATGCCAAGGCGCCTTGGCACAAGGGCAAGATGTCCCTTGATTACGTCGATCTGATGCTGCGTCAGCAGGCGGCTACTGCCCGCTGACCCAACTGCCCAGTTCCGCCGCCGAGGCCGCGCCGACCTTTTCCATGATGTTGTGACGGTGCGCCTCGACGGTTTTGACCGAAATATCAAGCTCGACGGCAATGGCCTTGTTGGTCTTGCCCGCCACCACCAGGGCCAGCACTTCACGCTCGCGCTCGGTCAGTTTGCTCAGGCGCTTCTCGGCTTCGGCGCGGCGGCTGGCCGATTGGGTCAGGGCGGTGCTGTGGCGCAGGGCTTCGTTGATTTTGTCCAGCAACAGCTGATCGTCGAACGGCTTTTCCAGAAAATCCACCGCGCCCGCCTTGATGGCGCGCACTGCCATGGGAATGTCGCCGTGCCCCGTCACGAACAACAGCCCCAGGGTTGCATCCCGTTTGTTCAGTTCCTGCTGCAATTCCAGCCCGCTCATGCCCGGCATGCGGACATCGGCCACCAGACAGGCGGTGCGGCCCGGCTGCCAGTCGGCCAGAAAGGCCTCGCCCGAGGGGTGGGTGGTATAGGCATAGCCCACCGACGACACCAGAAAGGCGATGGAATCTCGCAAGGCGGGGTCGTCATCAACGATATGCACCAAGGGGGGATGAACCGGGGAGGCTGCGGGATCGCTCATCAAACGGGCTCCTGATCGGGGGGCGGTAGGCAGGGCAGGGTGGCATGAAAGGCCGTCCCCTTGTCCAGCCCGGTTTCGGCCCACAGCCGCCCGCCATGGGCTTCCATGATGCCGCGGCTGAGCGACAATCCCAGCCCCAGTCCGTCCGGTTTGGTGGTGTAAAAGGTTTCGAACAAACGGGCCCGGCTTTCTTTGCTCAAACCCGGCCCATTGTCGCAGACCCGCAGATGCGCCTGACCATCCGCCGTCCAGGCCGACAGGGCCACCAGCTTTTCGTCCTGTCCGGCCACCGCGTCGGCGGCGTTTTGCAGCAGGTTCAGCAAAACTTCCTCGATCTGGATGCGGTCGGCGCGGATGTGCGGCAGATTGGGCGGCAACGACGCCTCCAACAACAATCCTCGGCGGCGGGCCACCGGTTCGAACAGGGACAGGGTTTCCCGTGCCAGTTCGTCCAGGCTGACATCCAGTTGGGCCGATGGCCGCTTGCGCACAAAATCGCGCATGCGCCGGACGATGGCGGCGGCGCGTTCGGCCTGGACGGCGATCTGGTCCAATCCCTGGCGGATGCCGTCGGGGTTTTGGCCGTTGTCCAGGCGGCGCTGACAGCCGTGGGCGTAGTTCAAGATGGCGGCCAAGGGCTGGTTGATTTCATGGGCCAGACTGCTGGCCATTTCCCCCACCAGGGACAGGCGCACCGCATGTTCCATTTCCTGGCCGCGCTGTCGGGTCGCCTCGTGGGCGTTGCGCAGTTCCTGGGTGCGCCGCCGCACCAGGGTTTCCACCCGCGCCACATGGATCACCCACCACAGCCCGGCCAGTCCCAGCAGGATCAGCCAATGGCGATAACGCCACAGCACATCGGCCAGCCTGGGGTGTCGCAAAGCCTCGTAAGGGCCGATTTTCAAGGTGCGGTACAGGCTGTGCACAGCCTGATAATCCACCGGCACCGTCCAGCTTTGCCCGCCAGGTCCGGCGGGCATGGTCAGCAAGGCCCGGGCAATCGCTTTGGCCAGATCGTCGGGGGTGCGAGATGCCTTGGCAAACGGCCAATCGGGGTAGAAATCGGTGCTGATCTGGCATTGATCGGCGGCCATCGGGCGGCTGTTCAGTACCCGCACCGATTGGGGGTCGATTTTGCCTTCGCGCACCAGGCTTTCCAGCAGGCAGCCGCGCACGATCCCGGCATCGGCCCGCCCGTCCAGCACCGCGCCGACCACCTGATCGGCGGGAAAACCGGTAAACAGCAACCTGGCATCCTGAAACGGATTGATGTCAGCCTTTTGCAATTCGGCCCAGGCGACCCGGAATCCAAAGGAATCGTCGGCCACCGCAGCGATTTTATGGCCCTTGAGGTCTTTGATATCTTCGATGGCCGAGGATTTGGGAACAAACAAGGTCGTGGCAATGGCCGCCGCCGGCAAGACCGCCCGGTTTTGTACCGTGGCGATGCGCGCCATTCCGAGGCTGGTTTCCAGTTCCACATAATGGCCGGGATTGGTGATGATGAAATCCAGCCGGGATTGCTCCACCAGCCGGGTCAGGGTGGTCAGGTCGCCCGGTTCGGGGATAAAGCGGTATTGCGGCAAGGCGGCGGACAGATGGGCAAAGGTGGCGTCCCAATCCGACAGAGCCCGTTCCGCTCCGCGATAGGCCAGAACCCCGACATGGATATCCTGGGCGGCCAAGCCCGGCGTGCTTGGCCCCATCAACAACAACAGAACAACAAGGAACGGGCGTATTTTCATGGCCCCATCTGACCTGTCCCGGCGGAACAGGTCAAGCCTCTGGCGGAATGGCGTTTTTTCAGCGACACTTTCCCCACTCCCGTTGACTGATCCGGTAAGGAGGCTTGCCATGACGACCGACGTTACTCCGTCCCACGCCGATCTGGCGGAACTGTTGGCCTGCGTCAAGACCATCGCCATGGTGGGCGCCAGCAACAAGCCGGAACGGCCCAGCTATCAGGTGATGGAATTTCTGCAAGGTCACGGCTATCGCGTGATCCCGGTTAATCCCGGTCTGGCCGGTCAAATCCTGTTGGGGGAAACCGTGGTGTCAACCCTGGCCGAGATCGACGGCAAGGTTGATATGGTCGATGTCTTCCGCGCCGCCAAGGATGTGCCCCCCATCGTCGAGGACGCTGCCGCCATCGGGGCCAATGTCTTTTGGATGCAGTTGGGCGTCATCAATGAAGACGCCGCCCAACAGGCTCGCGCCGCCGGGATGGCGGTGGTGATGGACCGCTGTCCCAAGATCGAACTGGCGCGCGCCGAAGCGGTGTAGGTCCTTATGTCGGGTTCTCAGGCCGACGGCCCGCTGGATCAGCGGGCCGGAAGCTTGAAGACCTGACCGGGATAGATCAGGTTGGGATCGCGGATGAAGCCCTTATTGGCCTGATAGATCACCGTATAGGCCGCGCCCTGGCCGTAATGCTGGCGAGCGATGCGCCACAGGCAATTGCCGGGCTCGATGGTGATTTCCGTGCCTGCGACCGTGTCGCCGCCCACATGGAACGTGACTTCGACCCGGCTGATCACGCCGCCGTTGGGGCCCAGTTCGTCGGCGCGCAGCAAATGATCGCCGTCGGTCAGGGGTTTGTTCTTGGCCTCGACCGACCATTCCCCGCTTGGTTTGGCGGTGTCGTCGCCCAACAGGGCGTTGTCCAGATAGACCGCCACTTTCTTGCCCGCTTCGGCATGGCCGCTGGCGATGATGTGGCCTTGCTTGTCGAAGTCCAGCAGATCGATGCCCAAGGGGCCGCTGTCGCTGGTGGCGGCCGGACCTTGCAGAACAACCGAGCGGCCATCGGGTAGGGTTTTGACCGCCAGGATCGCGCCACCTTTGCCGCCCGGCACCACCAGGGCCACCGGGGCGTCGCCGTCCACGGTCTTGCCGTCGGTGTCGATGGCCTTCAAGGTCAGGTCATGGGTGCCTGCCGCCAGGGGCGTTTCCGGGGTAAAGACCCATTCGCCGCGTTTGTCGGCGGTGACGCGGCCCAGTTCCTTGCCATTGTCCAAAATGATCACGGTGGCGTTGGGGGCGGATCGTCCGGCGATCACCGTCGATCCTTCGGGGGTGACCCGCACCACGTCGAACGACGGCTTGATGGCCTTTTGCTGTTCCGCCCCGGTTTTGGCGCTGGTCTGAGCCGCCGGGCTCAGGGCCTGGGTCGGGGCTTCGGCCGGAGTTTCGATGTGCGGGCGGGGCCACAGAAACCCGATCCCGACGGCACCGGCGACCGCAAGCGCGGCAACGGCCAAGGCGCGTTTGGTTCCTGGGCGGGGGGCTTCCTCGGTCATACTGATCACTCCGGTTGCATCGCTGGCGCGAGAGGTTCTCTCTAGACTGCGAATAAGGCGGTTTTCAGGCAAGCCTCAAACTGCGTTTTACCTGCAAAAAATACGGGCAGGCTGATTTGATTCTGTGCATTTTTTCAAAGCTTTTGATAAGCTCCCGGCACGTGCTAGCGATGTGGGGTCGTGCGCGTCAAAATTTGGACATATTTTTCAGGCTCATAGTACGCATTCCCGCGTATGGTCGGTGAGCCTTGTGTCTGTTTTGCACGACCACTGGGGTGACGGTAAAAATCGTGTCTGCGTTGCGCTTTACGAAAACCACGGCGAATGACCCCTTCCGGGACGCCAAACGGCGCCGGATGTCCGAACTGTTTTGGGACGTTTCGCTGATCCTTCTGGTGGCCCTGTTGCTGGCTGCTCCCGCCATTTGGAATGGCTATCCGCTGATCTATCACGACACCGAAGATTACGTGACGATGTCGTTTACCTGGGATCCGCCGCCATGGCGGATCATCGGCTACAGCGTTGTTGCCTGGCTGGGTCGGCCGTTCGGTACCCTGTGGTCCGTGGTGGTCCTGCAATCCCTGATCGGCTCGTGGCTGCTGCATGAAGTGGCGGCGGCCTTTCTGCCGCACTGGCGGCGGTGGGGCTTTCTGGCGTTGTCGCTTTCTCTGATTGCGACCACTGGTTTGCCCTGGATGGCGTCGGAGCTGATGCCTGACGTGTTCGCCGGTTTCGTTCCGCTGATTATCGGTATTCTGGCCTTCGGCAACCGTCTCAGCCTGGTGCGGCGCCTGTTGCTGACGGCGATCGGCGTTTTAGCCATTTTGGTGCATATGTCCCATGTTGCCGTTGCTGCCGGTCTTTTGATCGTGCTGGCCGTGATGTGGGTGGGGGCGCGCTATATCCGGTCGCTGCCCCGGCCTGCCTTGGGGCTGGTGGCTTTGACCGTTGTTCTCGGCACCCTGGCGGTTCCTGCCATCCATGCCGCCGCCACCGGCAAACCGTTCTTCAGCCGTGGTGGCCGTGTGCTGCAACTGGCGCTGTTCGTGCAGAACGGCATTGCCAAGACGTATCTCGATACGGTGTGCCCGCGCGGCGCCCATTATAAGCTGTGCCAGTATCGCGACCAATTGCCCAGCACTGCCGACGCTTTCCTGTGGGCCCATTGGGCCTCGCCGTTCTGGAAGCTGGGCGGCTGGACCGGCATGCAGCAGGAAGCCGAACAGATCGTCGATGGCGCGATCCAGGAATACCCCGAGGAAGTGGTCAAGGACGCCGCTGCCAACACCTGGGAACAATATTGGGAAATCGAACTGGGTGACGGGCTGGCCCCGAAACGTCATCCCCATTGGCCGGGTGAATATTACGACGTCGGCAAGGCCCGCTATCCCCATGAATTCCAAGACTATCTGGCGGCCCGTCAGC
This sequence comes from Rhodospirillaceae bacterium, assembly GCA_030151865.1. GTDB lineage: Bacteria > Pseudomonadota > Alphaproteobacteria > Rhodospirillales > Magnetospirillaceae > JASLCK01. The sequence goes on from JASLCK010000176.1 coordinate 7,332, forward strand.
AACGCGGCGGCGGCATCGATTTCCGTCCACTGAACGACATGCAAGTGCCCCTGGCCGAAGCCGGGCGTTTACTGGCCATGGTGCTGACCTTGCTGGCCTTCCGCCGCCGTGATCGGATCGGCGTCGGGTTGGGGCTGGTGGTTCTGCTGGCCTTGCTGGGCAATGCCGTGGTCTGTGGCGCGATCTCGAACCCGCACGAACGCTATCAGAACCGCGTGGTCTGGGATGCCCTGGCCGTGGCCCTGATCCTGGTCGCCCGCAAGCGTGACAGCCGCGAATACGGCGTGGGTATCACCGGCGATCGGGTGGCCGAAACGGTGTGACCATCGTGGCTTAGGCCATGAGGCAAAACCGTATCGGCTGTCTAGGGTGGGGCATTTTGCAGTCTCAGGCCAGGTCGGAAGCGCCAGAGCTCTCTTGCCGACTGGGTTCATGTTCGGGGGCAGGCCAATTGTTCTTAGGCCGCAGTTTATCAAAACCCTAAAGAGTGAGCCTAGAAGAACTGTAGTGTCTTTCCAGACGGTCCTAGTTTCCAGAGAGCTTATCAGATCTGATTTGGGCAACGGTTTCTAGGAACGTATTGTAATCGCGAATATACTCTTCTTCGCTATAGGGTTCTGAGGCCAGAACGCCGAGAACTGCGTCAGCAGATAAGTTTAATTCTCTCCAAACCACAGGATCGACAGCCAGCGCTTGTTTTGGCGAATCCAAAACATAGGTTTTGCGCTCCTCTCCTGAATCCAGAGTGATTTCGACGCGTCCAGTTAGCGCTATCATCAATTGCCGCAAGTGACGATGCGCGTGAGCGCCCCGTCGCCCCTGTGTGCCATAGAGGAAGTAAAAACGCTGAGCAGAGAAACCGCAGAGTTTGGCGATCTCTGCCACACCTAGTTTGCCGCGAGAGTCCTCAAAGTGCTGGAGAGGGATTATCCGCGCCAATGTGTCCAGTCGAGATTTTGATGTCATTTTAGCAAAGTCTGCAAGTATTCCCCCAGAGAATTATTTTTCATTCTCTGCGCGAGTTCTTTGATGTCGTTGGCGGATATGTAACCTTTCCGATAGGCGACTTCTTCTGGCAGGCCGACCATCATGCCTTGGCGGACTTCGAGCATATGAACGAATTGGCTGGCGATCAGCAGGCTTTCGAAAGTTCCTGCATCAAACCACGCGGTTCCACGGCCCATCTGAGTGATCTGCAATTGACCGCGTTCCAGGTAGAGTTTGTTGAGATCCGTAATCTCGAGTTCACCTCGCGCGGAGGGTTTGAGATTGCGCACCATTTCATGCACTTGCTGATCGTAGAAATAAAGTCCTGTGATTGCCCAGTTCGAGGCTGGGTTCTTCGGCTTTTCCACCAGATCAATCGGCTTCCCATTGGAATCCAGGGTCACCACGCCATAGGCAGACGGATTGGCGACGTGACAAGCCATGACGCGGGCACCCTGTTGGATATTGGCGGTCTGTGCCAGTATCCGGGGCAGTTCCTGACTGTGGAAGATGTTGTCGCCGAGAATCAAACAGACAGGCTCACCTTGGCAGAAGTCAGCCCCAATCAGAAACGCTTCGGCAATACCGTTCGGCTGGTCTTGGACGGCATAGCTGAGCTTCAGTCCCAAATGGCTGCCATCGCCCAGCAGGCGTTCAATGACAGGTGTATCGCGGGGGGTCGAAATGATAAGAATTTCGCGGATATCCGCCAACATCAGGGTTGTCAGCGGATAATAGATCAGCGGCTTGTTGTATACGGGCAGCAGTTGCTTTGACAGCGTCAGAGTCAACGGCGCTAAACGAGTGCCACTCCCGCCAGCCAGCAAAATCCCTTTCATCGCGTATTCTCCGCTCGTGTTGTTGGCAGACCTATTTCCGCTTTGGTTCTCAAAAACCGTACCGCAGAGAAGCCTCTAGGAAAGACGGTTGCGAAGAAAGTTGCGCA
>JASLCK010000185.1 GCA_030151865.1 Rhodospirillaceae bacterium
AGTTCCTCCGCCGCCGAGGCGACGGTTTCTACATTGGCGGCAGCCTGTTCCGATGCGGCGGCGACGGCGGTGGCCTGACGGCTGGCCTGGGTTGCCATGGCCGACATCGATCCGGCGGTCGATTGCATCTGGGTGGCCGAGGCCGACACCGAATTGACGATGCCCTTGACGCCGCTTTCGAAGTCGTCCGCCAGTTTCAGCATGGCGTTGCGACGTTCCTGGGCGGCGCGCAGCTTCATCTCTTCCTGCTCGTGCTGCAGGCGTTCGATGCGGATGGCGTTTTCCTTGAAGACTTGGACGGCGCGGGCCATTTCGCCGATTTCATCATGATTGTCCAGGGCGGGTACGGTGACGGTCTTGTCGCCGCTGGCCAGGATGGTCATGGTCTCGGTCATGCGGCGAACCGGATTGACGATGCTGCGTGAAATCACCGTAGCAAAGATCAAGCCCAGCAGAATCGCGCCGACCACCAGCACGGTGGTGCCGGTGCTGGTGCCTTGCAGGCGCTTGTCGGCGGTTTGCATCATCTCGGTCAGCGACTGGCTTTGCAGTTCCCGAGCATCGGACGCGGCTTTGGCGAACTGATCGGCCTGGGCGGGCAGAACCTTGCCGACCAGACGGTCGATTTCACCGATGGCGGCAGCCAGATCGGCGATGGACTGGGAATATTGGGTCAGAATGGCGGCGGCATCCTGCTCCTTGACCTTGCTTTCTCCGCCGTCACGTTCGGCATGGGCGGCGATCTGCTTGGCCAGACCGGCCATGGCCTCGGTCGAATCGGCGGCCAGTTTGGGATCATAGCTTTGCAGGAAGCGATACATGGCGATGCGGGTGGTCAGCAGGGATTGCTGCATCTGGCCGATCTGGGCGGCGGCCTTATAATCCTGACGCGCCATGGCTTCGGCCACGATGTCGGCCAATTGGGCAACGGCCTTGTTGCCCAGCGGAGCCAAACGGGCATCAACGCTTTCGTCACGCTTCTGACGCGCACTTTGCAACTGGGTCAGCGATTGTTCGTAGGCTTGCAGATGTCCCGCGGCCAGCTTGATCTGATCGGCGACCTTAGGCTCGTCGGCTTCCTTCAGCGCATCGGCCAGCAGGCTGTTCAGGCCTTTGATGTTGGCGCGGACATTATCCATCACCACTTTGTCGCCAGTAGTGGCATAAGCCAAGACGTTGCGGCGCAAATTGGCGACGTCGCGTTCGATCGTCAACACACGCACGGAATCGTTGGCCGTGTTGGCGTAAAGATCGAACGTGGAAACGGCGCTGTTCAGGCCCTTCACGCTGATCAGGCCGACAAGTATCAGCAAGCTGAGAACAATGAGAAAGCCTGCATAAATACGGGTCTTAACGCTAACCTTGGCGGTCAAGCCTGCTACCGACATGCATCCCTCCACTCAGGCGAAGCTTCGTTTTTTTGTTAAGTAAGCTTCGCATGCACCCTAAAACTCTCGAAAGATAATGCCATGCCCTGGTTTTAGGTAATGGTAATTTTTTTTACAGGCCTTTTTGTTTCACTATCTAAAAAAGTAAAAAACCCCAGGGCGTTTCCGCTCTGGGGTTTTCGCGTAAAGGACAGTCTAAAGAAAGATTACTTCTTCAGATAGTCGCGGGCCAACACTTCGGCGATCTGGACGGCGTTCAGGGCGGCACCCTTGCGCAGATTGTCCGACACGCACCAGAACGACAGGCCGTTCTTGATGGTGGGATCGCGGCGGATGCGGCTGACATAAACGGCGTCTTCGCCAGTGGCTTCCACCGGGGTGACATACCCTTCGTTGGCGCGATGATCGATGACCACGATGCCGGGGGCGTTGCTCAGGGCTTCGCGGGCAGCCGCTTCGTCAACCGGCTTTTCGAATTCGACATTGACCGATTCCGAATGGCTGACAAACACCGGCACGCGCACGCAAGTGGCATGAACGGCCACATCGGGGTCCAGGATCTTGCGGGTTTCGACCGCCATCTTCCATTCTTCCTTGGTCGCGCCGTCATCCATGAAGACGTCGATATGGGGAATGCAGTTGAAGGCGATCTGCTTGGTGAACTTTTCCGGCTTGACCGGGTCGTTCACATAGATGGCGCGGGTCTGATTGAACAGTTCGTCCATCGCTTCCTTGCCAGCGCCCGACACCGACTGATAGGTGGCGACGACAACGCGCTTGATCTTGAACAGATCATGCAGCGGCTTCAGCGCGACAACCATCTGAATGGTCGAGCAGTTGGGGTTGGCGATGATGCCCTTCTTCTTGTACCCGGCAATGGCCTGCGGGTTCACTTCCGGCACCACCAGCGGCACATCGGGGTCCATGCGGAAGTGGGAGGTGTTGTCCACCACCACGCAGCCCGCGGCGGCGGCGCGGGGGCTGTGCTGGGCCGACACCTTGGCGCCGGGGGACGACAGGGCGATATCGACGCCCTTGAAGTCGAACTTGGCCAGGTCCTGAACCTTCAGCACCTTGTCGTCGCCAAAGGACACTTCACGGCCCGCCGAACGTTCCGACGCCAGGGCGATCACTTCATCGGCCGGGAAGTTCCGGTCGGCCAGCGTCTGAAGCATTTCGCGGCCCACATTCCCCGTGGCGCCGATCACCGCAACCTTGTAACCCATCTCTTTCTCTCTCCGCTTTGTGGCCGCAGAACCCGCATCGGCCCTAGCAAAAAGGCCCGCCGGGAGTTCCCGCGGGCCTTTTGGTAATGGTATGAAACCGACCAGCCCGCCTTATGCCAGGGTCTTCTTGGTAGTGACGGTTTTGGTGGTCTTCGTGACAAGGGCAGCGCCCGCGCCCTGCTGGGGCACGGCCAGAACAGTCTGGCTGAAAGCGCACAACGACATGAAAGCCTGATCCTTTGTCAAACGCGACAGCATTACCCGAGCCGTAGGCTGAACGCAAGGGTAAACAAGACCCTGATCTGCTTTCGCTCCGCCGGAAAATTCCCCGGATCATGCAAAAGGCCCCTGGGTTGCCCCAGAGGCCTTTTGACGACAGTGACTTCAGCCGATCAGGAGGTCAGCTTGTCCAGTTCGCGGACAATGGCTTCGCCCATGACGGTGGTCGAAACCTTGGCCTTGCCCGGCTGCATGATGTCGCCGGTGCGCAGCCCGCCGTCCAGCACGTTCTTGACGGCCTGGTCCAGCAGGTTGGCTTCGGTCGCCATGTTGAAGCTGTAGCGCAGCATCATGCCGAACGACAGCAGGGTGGCCAGCGGGTTGGCAATGTCCTTGCCCGCGATGTCGGGGGCCGAACCGTGCACGGGCTCGTACATGGCCTTGCGGTTGCCGTTGGCATCGGCCGCGCCCAGCGAGGCGGACGGCAGCATGCCCAGCGAACCGGTCAGCATGGCGGCACAGTCGGACAGGATGTCGCCGAACAGGTTGTCGGTGACGATCACGTCGAACTGCTTGGGGGTACGGACCAGCTGCATGGCGCAGTTGTCGGCGTACATATGCTGCAATTCGATGCCGGGATACTTGGCGTCATGCAGCTTCTGCACTTCCTCGCGCCACAGCAGGCCCGATTCCATGACATTGGCCTTTTCCACCGAATGCACCTTGTTGCCGCGCTTTTGCGCCAGTTCAAAGGCGATGTCGGCGATGCGCACGATTTCGCTGGTGGTGTAAACCTGGGTATTCAGACCCTGGCGTTCACCGTTTTCCAAGGTGGTGATGCCGCGCGGCTGGCCGAAATAGACGCCGCCGGTCAGTTCGCGCACGATCATGATGTCCAGGCCCTTGACCAGATCGGTCTTCAGCGAGGACGCTTCGGCCAGGGCGTCGAACACGAAGGCCGGACGCAGGTTGGCGAACAGCTTCAGTTCCTTGCGCAGGGCCAGCAGGCCGCGTTCCGGCTTGACGGCAAACGGCAGGTTGTCCCACTTCGGACCACCGACCGCGCCCAGCAGAACGGCGTCGGCATCCAGCGCCTGTTGCAGGGTTTCGTCGGCCAGCGGGGTGCCGTGCTTGTCATAAGCCGCGCCGCCCACCAGGCCTTCCGAGACGTCGAACGTGATGTTGCGGCGCTTGGCCATCCAATCGATGACGCGGTTCACCTGGGCCATCACTTCGGGGCCGATGCCGTCGCCGGCCAGGATAAGCAGCTTCTTGGTCGTCATGAGAAAGATCTCCGCGGAAATGTTTCTTGGGGGGAATGTTCTTATAGAAAAAACCGGGCGGGACTTTTCAGTCGCCGCCCGGTGATCACGCCCGGCTTACAGCCAGGGTTGGCTTTGACGGCGCTGGTCTTCAAACGATCCGATCTTGTCCTGCTTTTGCAGGGTCAGGCCGATATCGTCCAAGCCGTTCAGCAGGCAATATTTGCGGAACGGGTCCAGCTCGAACTTGATCGAACCGCCATCGGGACCGGTGATTTCCTGCTTTTCCAGGTCGATGGTCACAATGGCGTTGGCGCCGCGTTCGGCGTCGTCCATCAGCTTGTCCACCTGTTCCTGGGGCAGCTTGATGGGCAGAATGCCGTTCTTGAAGCAGTTGTTATAGAAAATGTCGGCGAAGCTGGGGGCGATCACGCAGCGGATGCCGAAATCCAGCAGAGCCCACGGAGCATGCTCGCGCGAGCTGCCGCAGCCGAAATTGGCCCCGGCGACCAGAATGCTGGCCTTGCGATACGCCGCCTTGTTCAAGACGAAATCGGCAACCTCGGCACCATCCTTGGTGTAGCGCATTTCGTCGAACAGATTCTTGCCCAGGCCAGTCCGCTTGATGGTCTTCAGGAACTGCTTGGGAATGATCATGTCGGTATCGACATTGAGGATCGGCATCGGAGCGGCAACGCCCGTCAGTTTGGTGAACTTGTCCATCGTCCTAATCCTTTCCGCCAGCGTCTCGGTGCGGGAGCGGCATCGCCCCTCCCCTCGACGGGGTGGGGTTGGGGGTGGGGTGGGCTGCGGCGGATTGCTGCGCCAAAACCGACCTGATCTCCAAAACCACACCTTCTATATTCGCCAGCACCTCGTTATTCCAGAACCGAATCACCCGATAGCCCCGGAGTTCAAACCATGCGGTCCGTGCGGTATCCCGTTCGGCTTGTTCCGCCTGCCCGTGTTGTCCGCCATCGACTTCGACGATCAGGCGGGTGGCATGACAGACAAAATCAGCGATGAAAGCGTCAAAAGGTGCTTGTCGCCGAAAATGAAAGCCTTCGGACCGCAATGTCCGCAACCGCACCCATAACGCTTGTTCTGCCTTGGTCGGATTGTTCCGCAAGGCGCGGGCGCGATGGTTGGGCATTCTGCCTCCGGAGCCAGCCCCCCACCCCAACCCCTCCCCGCAAGGGGGAGGGGCCAAGGGCAGGAACTGGGATCAGAGCTTGCGCCAGTCGGTCAGCTTGCCGGTCACGCCAGCCGCCGCGGCCATGGCCGGGCTGACCAGATGGGTGCGGCCGCCACGGCCCTGACGGCCCTCGAAATTGCGGTTCGAGGTCGAGGCCGAACGTTCGCCTTCCTTCAACTGGTCGGCGTTCATGGCCAGACACATGGAACAGCCGGGTTCGCGCCATTCGGCACCGGCTTCGATGAAGATCTGGTCCAGACCTTCTTCTTCCGCCTGTTCCTTGACCAGACCCGAGCCGGGAACCGCCAGGAAGCGCACGCCCGGGGCAATCTTGCGGCCCTTGAGCACGGCGGCGGCTTCACGGAAGTCCTCGATGCGGCCGTTGGTGCAAGACCCCAGGAAGACGGTGTCCACCTTGATCTCGCTCAGCGGCATGTCGGCGGTCAGGCCCATATAGGCCAGGGCGCGTTCGACGGCGGCGCGCTTGGCCGGGTCGGCGACCTTGGCCGGGTTCGGCACGGTGGCCGAGATCGGCAGCACGTCTTCCGGGCTGGTGCCCCAAGTCACCATCGGCTCCAGCTTGGTGGCGTCGATGATGATTTCGGCGTCGTACTTAGCCCCTTCGTCGGTGACCAGGGTCTTCCAATAGGAGACGGCAGCTTCCCAGGCAGCACCCTTCGGCGCGCGCGGACGGCCCATGACATAGTTGAAGGTCACTTCGTCGGGGGCAATCAGACCGGCGCGGGCACCCGCTTCGATGGTCATGTTGCAGACGGTCATGCGGCCTTCCATCGACAGCTTGCGAATGGCATCGCCCGCATATTCGATGACATAGCCGGTGCCGCCGGCGGTGCCCAGACGGCCGATGATGGCCAGCACCAGATCCTTGGCGCCGACACCCTTGGGCAAGGCGCCGTCAACGCGGACCAGCATGGTCTTGGCGGGCTTTTGCACCAGGGTCTGGGTCGCCAGCACATGTTCGACTTCCGAGGTGCCGATGCCGAAGGCCAGCGAACCGAAAGCGCCGTGGGTCGAGGTGTGGCTGTCGCCGCAGACGATGGTGGTGCCGGGCAGGGTGAAGCCCTGTTCCGGACCGACGATGTGCACGACGCCCTGACGGATGTCGTCCATGGCCAGATACTCGACACCGAAGTGCTTCGCGTTGGCTTCCAGGGTTTCCACCTGGATGCGCGATTCTTCGTTTTCGATACCCTTGGAACGGTCGGTGGTGGGAACGTTATGGTCGGCCACAGCCAAAGTAACTTCGGGGTGGCGGACCTTGCGGCCGGCGTTGCGCAGACCTTCGAACGCCTGCGGGCTGGTCACTTCATGGACCATGTGGCGGTCGATATAGATCAGACAGGTGCCGTCGTTCTGGACGTCCACCAAGTGGCTGTCCCAGATTTTCTCGAACAGAGTGCGGGCTTTGGCCATGGCGTACTACGCTGCTCCACAGGTTATGGGTGCGCGCGTGGCAAGATAGGCCAGGGGTGGCCCGTCTCCCGCCCCGCGCCGAAATATACTGCCGCATGGCGGGGCGGGATCGGCCGATCCCGCCCGCTCAACAGGGAAAAGGCTGACTTTAAGCCTTATGACCCTTCTTTTCGGCGGCGGCTTCGCGCTCGGCGGCGGCCAGCTTGGCCGAGTAACCGGTGGTCTGCTCGGCAATACGGGCCGACTTGCCGCGACGGTCACGCAGATAGTACAGCTTGGCGCGACGCACGTCACCGCGACGGATGACTTCGATTTCCGCGACGTTCGGGGAATAGAGCGGGAAAATACGTTCCACGCCTTCACCGTAGGAAATCTTGCGGACAGTGAACGAGCTGTTCAGACCGTCGTTCTTACGGGCAATCACGACGCCTTCATAAGCCTGAAGGCGTTCACGGGTGCCTTCAACGACCTTGACGCTGATCTTAACGGTGTCGCCCGGCTGGAAGTCGGGGATCGACTTGCTGGAAGTCAGCTTCTCGATCTGCTCCTGCTCGAGCGCCTGAATGATATTCACCATGGCTCAACCCTTCTCATTTGACTTTGCGGCGGCGGCGTATTTGACCCACAGGTCGGGACGGCGCTGCCTGGTTACCTCTTCTGCCTGCCGTTTCCGCCAGGCGCGTATCTTCTCGTGGTGACCGGAAAGCAAAACTTCCGGTACCGCCCGGTCATCCCAAGTCTGGGGCCGGGTGTAGTGGGGATACTCAAGGAGCCCCCACTCGAAACTTTCTTCCTCGAGCGACTCCTGATTGCCGGTTACACCGGGCAGAAGCCGCACGACGGCGTCCATCAACATCAGCGCCGCGGGCTCGCCGCCCGACAGCACGAAGTCGCCAAGGCTGATTTCCTCGGCGTTGTGGGCGTCCAGCACGCGCTGGTCTACCCCCTCGAAACGGCCGCACAGGATGGTTACACCCGGTTCAGCCGCCAGACTTTTGACCCGCTTCTGGTCAAGCAGGCGTCCCCGCGGGGTCAGATAAATGAACGGCCCGCCATGGTGCGAAGCGCGGATTGCCGCGTCGACCACGTCGGGGCGCATCACCATGCCGGCCCCACCGCCGAAGGGGGTATCGTCCACGGAGCGGTGCTTGCCGGGCGCGAAGTCCCGAATATTCACCGCATCCAAGGACCAGATGCCCTCGGCCAGGGCTCGACCGGCCAGGGATTGGCCGAGCGAGCCCGGAAACATTTCGGGGAAAAGCGTGAGAACCGTCGCCGACCAGACCGGCTTTGTGACGTTCTCCGTCATTCGCCCCGTTCCTTTACGTCTTCGTCCGGGCTGTCCTGGTCTTCTTCGTCCGCCTGATCGGGCAAAGCCTCGATTTCGGCGGGCGGATCGATCACCAGTCGGCCGCCGGAGATGTCCACCACCGGCACAACGGCGCGGGTGAAGGGATACATCACCGCTCCGTTCGGACCCTTGATCTCGACGACGTCGCCGCCGCCGAAATCGAAGACCGCTTTCACCTTGCCCAGCAGGGTGCCGTCCTGAAGCTCGGCCCTGAGCCCGATCAGATCGGAGTAATAAAACTCCTCCTCCTCGGGTTCGGGCAGCGCCGCGCGCGGCACCATCAGCTTCGTACCTTTCAGGGCTTCGGCCGCATTGCGATCCTCAACCCCGTCCAGCTTGATCAGCACCACCCCTTTTTGGCTTTCGCCCAGCAGGGTCGGCTGGAACTGGCGCTTGCCGTCTTCGGCCTCAACCGGACCATAAGCCACCAGATCGGTGGGTTGGATGGTGAAGCTTTTGACACGCAACGCGCCGCGCACCCCATGCGCGCCCACGATGACGCCGACGCACACAAGGTCGCTCATGCTTATTCGCCAGCGGCCTCGGCAGCGGCGGCTTCAGCCGCAGCGGCAGCCTTGGCGGCTTCGGCCTTGATGCGTTCCTGGGCCTTGGCCTTGGGGGCCGACTTCTTCGGCTGTTCGGCGCGGGCGGAAGCGGCGATGAAACCGGCGTCAGCGAAGAACTTGGCAACGCGATCGGTGGGCTGAGCGCCGACCGACAGCCAATGCTTGATGCGCTCGTCCTTCAGGACCAGACGTTCGGCATGGTCACGGGGCAGCATCGGGTTATAGGTGCCCAGCTTTTCCAGGAACTTACCGTCGCGCGGGCTGCGCGAATCGGCCAGAACGATCTTGTAGAACGGGCGCTTCTTGGCGCCGCCACGGGACAGACGAATCTTCAGCGACATAAAATTCCTCGTCGTTGATCTGTTATCGGGACAGAGGACGGCGCAAGGCCGCCCCGATGAATACGCCGCAATCCGAAACCGGAGCGGCAAAACCTTGCAGGGCGCAGGCGGTCATCGGCCGAAGCCTCCACCACCCATGCCGGGGGGCAACAGGCCGCCAAGACCTTGGCGCAGCAGCCCTTTCTTGCCCATCTTGCTGACTTTTTTCATGACGTCGGCCATCTGCTGGTATTGCTTCAGCAGACGATTGACGTCCTGCACATCCACGCCAGCGCCTGCAGCGATGCGGCGCTTGCGGCTGGCCTTGATCAGGTCGGGGTTCTTACGCTCGGCCTTGGTCATCGACAGGATGATGGCTTCCTGGCGGTTGATGGCGCGGGGATCGATGTTGGCGTCTTCGATCTGCTTCTTCATCTTGCCGATGCCGGGAAGCATGCCGATGACGCCCTTCAGGTCGCCCATCTTCTTGATCTGGCGGAACTGGGCAGCCAGATCGTCCAAGTCGAACTTGCCCTTGGCCATCTTGGCGGCAAGTTTTTCGGCCTCGTCCTGTTCAAAGGACTCCATGGCCTTTTCCACCAGCGATACCACATCACCCATGCCCAGGATGCGGCCCGCGACGCGGTCGGGGTGGAAAACTTCCAGCGCGTCGATCTTTTCGCCCGCGCCCAGGAACTTGATGGGACGCCCGGTGACCGCACGCATGGACAAGGCCGCGCCACCGCGCGCATCGCCGTCCACGCGGGTCAGCACCATACCGGTGACACCCACTTTTTCGTTGAATTCACGCGCCAGATTGACGGCGTCCTGGCCGGTCATGGCATCGACGACCAGCAGGGTTTCCACCGGCTGGACCGCGTCGCGCACATCGGCGACTTCGGCCATCAGCGCTTCGTCGATATGCAGACGACCGGCGGTGTCCAAGATGACGACGTCATAGCCTTCGCGGCGGCCCACGTCCATGGCGCGCTTGGCAATGGCGACGGGCATTTCGCCCATGACGATCGGCAGGCTGCCGACGTCGGCCTGCTTGGCCAGAATTTCCAATTGCTGCTGGGCGGCGGGACGGTAAACGTCGAGCGAGGCCAGCAGGACTTTCTTCTTGTCGCGGGTCTTCAGACGCAGCGCGATCTTGGCCGAGGTGGTGGTCTTGCCCGAACCTTGCAGACCAACCATCAGCACCGGCACCGGAGGCACGGCGTTCAGGTTGATCTCTTCGGCGGTGCCCAGGGTTTCCACCAGGCAGTCATGGACGATCTTCACGACCATCTGGCCGGGGGTGATGCTGCGCACCACATCCTGGCCGACCGCCTGTTCCTTGACCTTGGCGATGAAGTCCTTGACCACCGGCAGGGCGACGTCAGCCTCCAACAGCGCGATGCGAACTTCGCGCAGCGCTTCCGAGACATCGGCTTCGGTCAGCGAGCCGCGCTTCTTCAGCCGCTCGAAAACCTCGCCCAGACGTGTGCTCAAACCCTCGAACATCGGGTCTTTCGGCCTTTCATCACCCCGCGAAGCGCGGGCAAAAAACATTGCAGGCCGGTGTGCGAACCGTCGCAGACCGACCGACCTCCTCGGAGGCAGTAAAATCTCAGGAGACTGAGAGACGAGGTTTCTACGATGCCGTTCCCCGAGAGTCAAGGAAATGTCGCTTGCTGGGGGTCAAGGCGGAAAAGGCTGACCGGGCACCTTATATAAGGTCGTAGGGCAATGATTGGATAGGTGCGCCGATGTCGGCTGATTTCATCTCCCCCCATCAGGTCATCGACTTTCTGAATCTGATGTTGGAGTGCGAGCGGGCCGGGGCCAAGACCCTGCGTTTTTTCATGCAGGACGACCCGCCCGCCGCTCTGGCCTTGGCCTTGCCGGGCTTATTGCAAGACGAGGCACGCTATTGCGCCGGATTGTCGGCTCAGTTGCGCAGGCTGGGGGCCGAACCTTCGGCCAAGACCGGTGACTTTTATCAAAAGGCGGTGAAAACCGCAGGCTGGGCGGCGCGGCTTGATCTGTTGGCGCGCGGTCAGCATTGGGTGGCAAAGCGGATTGCCGAGACTTGGCCCAGGCTGGAGGATCGGGAATTACGGGACTTTCTGGTGGAAATGGAGCAGACTCATCATGTTAATGTCGCCGCCGCTCGCGATTTGACCCCGCCCTGCAAGGAAAACGGGGGGATCGCTTGACGGGGTTGGGAATCGAAACTATGTTTGTTACGAAATAACGGATCAGAAAGAAAAATGGCCCGCAACTGTCGCTTCGCCGTGGCCGTGCATGTTTGCACCACCCTGGCGCTGCATCGAGATAACCCGGTGACCAGCGATTGGATCGCCAACAGCGTCAACACCAACCCGGTGGTGGTGCGGCGAATCCTCTCGGCTTTGAGCAAGGCCGGTCTGGTGCGCAGCCAGCGGGGGATTGCCGGTGGCTCGATGCTGGCCCGCGACCCCGAAGCCATTACTCTGAAAGATCTGTATCTGGCGGTGGACGAGGGGGACAACCTGTCCACCCACAACACCCCGCCCAACCCCGCCTGTCCGGTGGGGGCGCATATTGTGCCGGTGTTGATGGATGTGTTGAACCGGGCCGAGCAGGCCTTGCAGCATGAGTTGGAAACCATTCATCTGGCCCAGGTGGTGGCGGAAATCCGCAGCCGCGCCGGGCTGGCTCCGGGCGAACCCGCCTGCAAGGATGCCTGACGGGGACAGATAAGGTTTTGGGACATGGCGAGGGTTATTTCGCCATGTTTTTTTGTGAATTTTTGTAATGGTAACGGTTTCCATTACGTAATGATGACACTAAGGAGAGTGAGCATGGTTCAGATCGCCGTCGCGTATCATTCGGGTTATGGCCATACCGCCAAGCAGGCGGAAGCGGTGGCCAAGGGCGTCGAAAGCGTCGAGGGGGCCAAGGCCGTTCTGGTGGCTGTGGACAAGCTGGGGGAAGATTGGGACGTTCTGACCAAGGCCGACGGCATCATCTTTGGCTCGCCCACCTATATGGGCGGTGTTTCCGCTCAGTTTAAGACCTTCATGGATGCCAGCTCGAAGCTGTGGTACGGCCGCGCCTGGAAGGACAAGGTGGCCGCCGGTTTCACCAATTCCGCCAGCCAGAGCGGCGACAAGCTGAGCACCCTGATCCAACTGGCGATCTTTGGCGCCCAGCACGGCATGATTTGGATTGGTCTCGACCTGCTGCCGGGCAACAACAATTCCAAGGGCAGCGTCGAAGACCTGAACCGTCTGGGCAGCTTCCTGGGCGCCATGGCCCAGAGCAATGCCGATGAAGGCCCGGAAGCCGGTCCGATTGCGTCCGATCTGAAGACCGCCGAACATCTGGGCGCGCGCGTCGCCACCCAGACCAAGGCTTTGGTTGCTGGCCGCAAGTAAGGCCACATCCCGGTCAGGCTGTCGCCCGCTCCACCGGGGGACAGTCGCCGCCGCCCCGGCGCAGTGCTGAACGCCGGGACGGGGCTGACGGGAAATGCGATGATTGCGCCCCCTTTTAGCCATCGCATTTCCCCCATCCCCGCTTATCTTTAAAGACACCCGTTTTTCCTGGGCAGCCGGTGATCGGCTGCTTTTGCGTTTGCAAACGGAAAAACTTGCTCAGCAACTGGCCCGAGACCTATAACCCGGTCATGACCATACCTTCGCCGCAAGGCCGCCCCTTTTTGAAGATGCACGGGCTGGGCAACGACTTTGTTGTCCTGGACGCCCGAACCACGCCCATCGCGGTGTCGCCTCAGGCCGCCCGCGCCATTGGCGACCGTCGCACCGGCGTCGGCTTTGACCAGTTGGTGGTGTTGGAACCGGCGAAAAACACCGCTGCCGACATCTATATGCGCATCTTGAACAGCGATGGTTCGCAAGCCGGGGCCTGCGGCAACGCCACCCGTTGCGTCGCCTGGCTGTTGATGCAGGAAAGCGGCAAGGATCGGGTGGTGATCGAAACCGTTTCCGGCCTGCTGGACGCCAAGGCGGCGGGCGAGCGGATGGTCACGGTCGATATGGGCCCGGCCCGGCTTGACTGGCGTGAACTGCCCTTGTCCCAGGCGAGCGATACAATCGCTTTACCGGTTCAGGTGCCGGTGGCCGGGGCTGGTCAGCCGGTCGGGGTCAGCATGGGCAATCCCCATGCGGTGTTCTTTGTTCCCGATGCCGAGGCGGTGCCCCTGGCTGAGGTTGGCCCGACGGTCGAGCATCATGCGTTGTTCCCCGAACGCACCAATGTGGAATTCGCCACCGTGGTCGGGCCGGAAAAGATCCGCATGCGGGTATGGGAACGCGGGTCGGGCATTACCCAGGCCTGCGGCACCGGGGCTTGCGCCACGCTGGTGGCCGCCGCGCGTCGCGGCCTGACGGGCCGCAAGGCCGAAGTGGTCTTGGACGGCGGCAGTCTGTTCATCGAATGGCGCGACGACGGCCATGTTTTGATGAGCGGCCCGGCGGCGTTAGCCTATGCGGGCGTGCTGGACGCATCTTTGCTGCCATGACCGGCGATCATTCCCACCCGCCCCACCCGCACGACCATGACCCCGCCGAGGCGGCGGAAAAGGAAGTGCCGGTGGTCACGCCCAAGGATGCCGACGGCCCCGAAGTGGTGACGTTCGGCTGTCGCTTGAACGCCTACGAATCTGAAGTGATGCGCGGCCATGCCCGTGCCGCCGGTCTGGACGACGCCATCATCGTCAACACCTGCGCCGTCACCAAGGAAGCTGAACGTCAGGCCCGCCAGACCATCCGCAAGCTGCGCCGGTCGCGGCCCGATGCCCGCATCATCGTCACCGGCTGCGCCGCCCAGATCGATCCCGCCAAATACGGCGACATGCCGGAAGTCGATCAGGTGCTGGGCAATGCCGAGAAGATGAAGGCCGACAGCTATCTGACGCCCAGTCCGGAACGCATCGTCGTTACCGACATCATGCAACTGCGTGAAACCGCCGAACATCTGATCGCCGGTTTCGAAGGCCGCGCCCGCGCCTTTGTCGAGGTGCAGCAGGGTTGCGACCATCGGTGTACCTTCTGCATCATTCCCTTTGGCCGTGGCCCCAACCGCAGCGTGCCCATGGGGCATATCGTCGATCAGGTCCGTTCGCTGGCGGCGTCGGGTTTTGGCGAAGTGGTGATGACTGGGGTGGATATCACTGCTTATGGCTCGGACCTGCCGGGCCGTCCCAGTCTGGGGCAAATGGTGCGCCGTCTGCTGGCCCAGGTGCCGGAACTGCCGCGCCTGCGCCTGTCGTCCCTGGACCCGGTCGAGGTGGATGACGATCTGTTGCGTCTGGTGGCCGACGAGCCGCGCCTGATGCCGCATTTCCATCTGTCGATCCAGGCGGGCGACGACATGGTTCTAAAGCGGATGAAGCGCCGCCATCTGCGCGACGATGTGCTGCGGGTGGTCGAGCAATTGCGCCAGCGCCGCCCCGATCTGGCCCTGGGGGCCGACATCATCGCCGGTTTCCCGACCGAGACGGAAGAGATGTTCGCCCAGTCCCTGGCCTTGGTGGACGAAGCCGGGCTGACCCATCTGCATGTCTTTCCCTATTCGTCGCGTCCGGGCACCCCGGCGGCGCGCATGCCCCAGGTGCCGGGCGATGTCGCCCGCGAACGTGCGGCCCGACTGCGCGCCAAGGGCGAAGCCGCAATGGCTGCCTTTCTGCAAGGCCGGGTCGGCAAGACCGCCAGCGTACTGGTGGAAAAGGATGGCCTGGGCCACTGTGAACATTATCTGCCGGTGCGGGTGCCGCCGGATCGGACCGGCAAGAGCGCCGAGCCGGGCGAGATTGTCGCCGTGCGAATTGTGGCCGTCGCCGACGGCGAGCTTGTGTCCGAGAGGGTGGTGGGATGAGCGAGGAAGCCAAGAAGTCCGGCTGGTTGGGCCGTCTGTTCGGCAAGGGGGGCGACGCCGCTTCGGCTCCTGAGGCCGCGGTTGACCCTGCGCCCGAACCCGTTCCCGAACCCACTGCCGAGCCGGTGGCTGTGTCCGACGCCCTGCCGGAAGCCGCACCTGCGCCCGCGCCGCAACCGGTGCCCAAGGCGTCGTGGCTGTCGCGGGTGCGTCAGGGTTTGGCCCGGTCGTCGTCGCGTCTGACCCAGGGCATCGGCGATCTGTTCACCAAGCGCAAGCTGGATGACGAGGCGCTGGAGCAGTTGGAAGAACTGCTGATCACCGCCGATCTGGGGGTGGCGACCGCTGCCCGCATTACCTCCAAGCTGGCCAAAACCCGTTTTGACGAAGAAATCTCGCCCGAGGAAGTGCGCGCCGCTCTGGCCGATGAAATCGCCGATGTGCTGTCGCCGGTCGCCGTGCCCCTGATCCCCGATCCCAACCGCAAGCCCCATGTGGTGCTGGTGGTGGGCGTCAATGGCAGCGACAAGACCACCACCATCGGCAAGATGGCCCATTATTTCAGCGGCCAGGGTCTCCAGGTGTCTCTGGCGGCGGGCGATACGTTCCGCGCCGCTGCGGTCGAGCAGTTGAAGGTCTGGGGTGATCGGACCGGCTGTCCGGTGATTGCCCGCGAACAGGGGGCCGATGCCGCCGGGCTGGCCTTCGACGCCTTGCGCGAAGCGCAGCGCCGCCAGGATGATCTGCTGCTGATCGACACCGCCGGTCGGCTGCAAAACAAGTCCGACCTGATGGCCGAATTGCAAAAGGTGGTGCGCGTCATCCGCAAGCACGACCCGGAAGCGCCCCATTCGGTGCTGCTGGTGCTGGACGCCACCGTCGGGCAGAACGCCCACAGCCAGGTGGATATCTTCAAGAGCATGACGGATGTGACGGGTCTGGTGCTGACCAAGCTGGACGGCACGGCGCGCGGCGGCGTGCTGGTGGCGCTGGCCGAGCGCTTCGGCCTGCCGGTGCATGCCATTGGCGTCGGCGAAGGGGCCGACGATCTGCGTCCCTTCGAGGCCAAGGCCTTTGCCCGCAGCCTGATGGATTTGGACCCCGAATAAGGGGCTCAGGATTGGCGGCGCGCCGCCAATCCCCAATAGGCCGTCAGCGACACCAGGGTGGTGGAAACGATGACTAAGGTCATCGGCAGGCTGGTGCCGTTATGCACCAGTCCAACGATCCACCCGGCAACGGTGGCGATCCCCATTTGCATGAAACCCAGCAGAGCGGACGCACTGCCCGCGATACGGGCGTGGGGCGCGATGGCGATGGCGGTGCAGTTGGGCAGCGACATGCCCGCCGCCATGAACATTGCCGTCATCGGCCCGATGATGGACACTACGGTCTGCACGCCCGCCGCCGCCAATCCCGCCAGGGCCAAGGCCCCCAGCATGGCCAGGGTCAGTCCCGCCGCGATCATGCGGTGTGATCCGACCCGGTGGGTCAGTCGCGCCGCTACCTGACTGCCGATCATGAAGCCCGCGATGACGGCGGCGAAGCAAAAGCCGAAATGCTCCGGCCTGACCCCGATGACATCGATCAGCACGAACGACCCGCCCGAGATGAAGGAAAACATCCCGGCGAATAGAAAGGACAAGGTCAGCGTGCTGCCCAGAAACACCGGATCGGTCAGCAGACGACCGTAATTGCCCAGCATATGCAGGGGCGACAGCGCATGCTGGTCTTTCTGCCGATTGGTTTCCGGCAGCAATTTCCACGACGCCAGCAGCAGCACCGCCCCGAACAGCGCCATCACCACGAAATTGGAATGCCAGCCGAAACGGGCATGCAGAAAACCGCCCAGCAATGGCCCTAGGGCCGGGGCGATCGAAACGGCCGACGCCATGGTAGCCAAGATCCGGGGGGCCTGATCGCGGGGGTAAATGTCGCGCACGATGGCGCGGCTCAGCACCGGCCCGGCGCAGGCCCCCAGGGCTTGCAGGAAACGCCCGGCGATCAAGGCGTGAATGCTGGTGCCGGTCAGACAGAGCAGACTGGCGGCAAAATAAAGAATGATACCGCCCAACAGCACCGGGCGGCGGCCGTAATGGTCTGATAGCGGCCCATAGATCAATTGGGCAAAGGCAAAGCCTGCGATGAAAACCGACAGGGTCAGCTGAATCTGCGACACCCCGGTATTGAATTCGCGGGTCATGTCGGGCAGCGACGGCAAAAAGATGTCGATGGAAACGGGACCGAATGCGGCCAGCGCGGTCAGCAAAACGGTCAAGGTGCGGGTCGGTTTGTCCATGATGGGGCAATAGGTGGCATGTCAGCCGTAGCGGTGCAACTCCGCCCCGTGCTGTTTCAGCCACAGACGGTGTTTTTTCCACTGGGGCGACAATTGCCCGACGACCCGCCAAAACGCAGGGCTGTGGTTCATCTCGACCAGATGAGCGACCTCGTGGGCGGCGACATAGGCCAAGACGTCGGCGGGGGCAAAGATCAACCGCCAGGAAAAGGCCAGATGACCCCGGCTGGTGCAACTGCCCCAGCGGGATTTGGTGTCGCGCACGGTGATACGGGTCACCGGGCGATCCAACCGTTCGGCCATGGGGGTGACATGGGCGGCAAGGTCGGTCTGAGCTTCCCGCTTCAGCCAGTCGCCCAGGCGGCGGGCGAAATATTCCGGCTGACCGGACACCCAGATGGTTCCGTCTTCGGCCCAGACGCCGCGTCTGGCCTGGGGGGCGGCGGCCAGCAGGTGGGGCATCCCGCGCAGGGGCAGGCTTTCCCCTGGTTGGAAGCTTACGGCGCGGGGCAGGGCGGCCAGCCGGGTCAACAGCCAATCGGCCTTGGAGCGGGCGAAGGCCAGCCCCTTGGCTTCCGAGACATGGGGCGGCAGCACCAGCAAGGCGCCGCCGGTGGTGGGATCGATGCGCAGGGAAACGGCGCGGGCCAGGGCGCTGCGTTTAATGGCAAGCGGCACCTGTTGGCCGCCGATGGCAAGAAAGGTGGCTATTCCAGGAACTCGCCTTGATAGACGCCCCAGAACTCGTCGCGTTTCAACCAGCCCTGGATCGTCTCGAA